>CABYBK010000024.1 GCA_902517245.1 uncultured Bacteroidota bacterium
TGTTCAGCAATTAATAGAAATAATAGATCGTTTATTAAATCGTCCAAAAGGGACTTCAAAACCCTTAGTGAATTTTGCTTCTGATCGTTTAGGGCACGATTATCGTTATGCAATTGATGCATCAAAAATTAAACGAAAATTAGGTTGGGAACCCAAAACTTCTTTTGAATTAGGACTAGAAGAAACGGTTAAAGATTATTTTAAAAATAATAATATTTAAATTAATTGTTAATAGGATAGTAAAATGAAAATTTTTTCATTTAACATTGGCTTGCTAATTCTAAGGGTTGGGTTTTCAATAGGATTGATGACACATGGGTATGAAAAGTTTTTAAGAGTAATTAATGGAAACTTTAAGTTTAGTGATCCACTTGGAATAGGCACCTCACTGTCATTAATTCTAGCATCATTTGGAGAATTTATAGCACCTATTTTTGTAATTGTTGGATGGAAAACCCGATTATTTAGTGTTTTTCCTGCATTTACAATGCTAGTCGCTTTTACAATTGCGCATGACGGCGATCCTTTTTCTAGAAAAGAGAAATCATTAATTTATTTTATCGCTTTTATTGCCATCTACTTTACTGGCCCTGGTAAATACTCTTTAGACAAAGAATAAGGGTAAAAAGAAAATTGTATTGTTCCTAAAAAGCACTATATTTGCCGACCAATAAATCAGTAAAAAATGTACGCAATTGTAGAAATAGCAGGGCAACAATTTAAAGTTGTTAAAGACCAAAAGCTTTTTGTACATCGTTTAGCAGATAAAGAGGGTTCAAAAGTATCTTTTGATAAAGTTTTTTTGTTAGATGACGGTCAAAAAGTTTCCATTGGCGCCCCGGCTATCACGGGAGCTTCCGTTGAGGCAAAAGTGGTCAGTCATCTTAAAGGTGACAAAGTAATCGTTTTCAAGAAAAAACGACGTAAAGGATATCGGGTAAAAAATGGACATCGTCAGGCACTTACTGAGTTGGTAATTGAAAAAATTCAAGCCAGCGGATCAAAATCTAAGAAAGCTGTTGAACCTGCAAAGCCAAAAAAAGAAAAAAAAGTTGTCAAGATTGATAAAAAAGTAGGTTCTAAAAAACCAGCTTCAAAAAAAGAATCGATAAAAACTGATAAAAAAGATTTAACTAGTCTGACTTTAACACAGCTTAAATCTGAAGCAAAAAAAAGGGGTATCGAGGGAATCTCTAATATGAAAAAAGCGGAGTTAATAAAAGCATTAAACAAATAATAAAATCGAATTGTCATGGCACATAAAAAAGGGGTAGGGAGTTCTAAAAATGGTAGAGAATCTGAATCTAAAAGACTCGGTGTTAAAATTTTTGGAGGACAAGCAGCTCGAGCGGGTAACATTATCATAAGACAACGTGGAACTGCACACAACCCAGGAGAAAACGTTTATTTAGGAAAGGATCATACACTTCATGCACGAGTCGATGGTATTGTTAAATTTACGAAGAAAAAAGATAATAAATCTTTTGTATCTGTTGTTCCTTTCGAAGCATAGCTTTTTGATATTCCTAACTTAAAATAGAATAACCCACTTATTTAAGTGCGTTTTTTATGCCTAATTTTTATTTGAATTTAACATACATATAAGCCTTCAATATCTATAGTATTCTGGTTTATAAGGACCTTTAGTTGATACGCCTATATACTCAGCTTGCTCTGATGAAAGCGCCTCTAGTTCCACGCCTAGGTGATCTAAATGTAGGGCAGCTACTTTTTCGTCTAAATGTTTAGGGAGCATATAAACTCTATTTTCATATTGATCTGAACGTTGCCACAATTCTATTTGAGCTAAAGTTTGATTAGTAAAGGAGTTACTCATCACAAAACTTGGATGACCTGTAGCACAACCTAAATTCACTAATCTTCCTTCTGCTAATACAATGATTTGTTTATCATCTTCTAAAGTGTAGAGATCAACTTGTGGTTTAATTTCTGATTTAGTATGTCCGTAGTTTTCATTTAGCCAAGCTATGTCAATCTCATTATCAAAGTGACCAATATTACAAATAATGGCCTTGTCTTTCATTGCTAAAAAATATTCTTTCTTCAAAATATCTTTATTTCCGGTAGCAGTACATACAATATCACTATTCGATATAACACTAGATAATTTTTTTACTTCAAAACCATCCATTGCTGCTTGGAGTGCACAAATAGGGTCTATTTCTGTTATAGTAACAATGGCTCCAGCTCCTTTAAAAGAGGCTGCAGTTCCTTTTCCAACATCTCCATAACCACAAACTACGACACGCTTTCCAGCAAGCATAATATCTGTGGCACGGCGAACTGCATCAACGGCACTTTCTTTACATCCGTATTTGTTATCAAATTTTGATTTAGTAACAGAATCATTTACATTGATTGCTGGTATTGGGAGGGTTCCATTTTTAACGCGCTCATATAGTCTATGGACACCTGTTGTTGTTTCTTCTGAAAGCCCACGAATTTCATTTACTAATTCTGGGTATTTATCTAACACCATATTAGTTAGATCCCCCCCATCATCCAAAATCATATTTAAAGGCTTTTGATCATTTCCAAAATGAAGGGTTTGTTCTATACACCAATCAAATTCCTCTTCGTTCATACCTTTCCAAGCATAAACAGGAATTCCCGCAGCAGCAATAGCAGAGGCGGCATGGTCTTGAGTAGAAAAAATATTACAAGAACTCCATGTTACTTTAGCTCCCAGTGCAACTAAAGTCTCAATAAGAACAGCAGTTTGGATTGTCATGTGAAGACAACCGGCAATTCTTGCTCCTTTTAGGGGTTGTTCTTTAGCAAATTCTTTTCTTAATGCCATTAATCCGGGCATTTCTTTCTCTGCTAGTAAAATTTCTTTACGTCCCCATTCTGCGAGTGAAATGTCTTTTACTTTATATGGTAAGTGTTTGGATATTTTAGATTGCATAATTGTACCTTTGTATTTACTAATGCAAAAATACAATCTTTCTAGATGATTTCAAATGCCTCTATTTTACAATGAAAATATTGAATTGATGACTCAAATTGGAATTTGGAAAATTAATGAGTCTGAAAGTGAACTTGCTAACGGTTTGGAACTTTCTAAAGATGCTTTAATTAGATTATCTAAACGAAGGAGTAAAGTTCATAGAAAAGGTTATTTAGCGATCAGAAAACTATTGAAAAGCCATAATATTCAACCTTTAAATCACAAATATGATAAAAATGGCGCACCATATCTAACTGACGGTAGACATCTTTCTATAAGTCATTCCAAAGATATCGCTGCAATCGCAATTTCCTCTAAACCAGTAGGAATTGATCTAGAATATTTTCATGAGAGAATTGTTAGGATTGCACCACGATTTTTACATCCAAAAGAGTCTTCGGATTTAAAAAAAAATAAGGATATCCATTATCTTTCTCAGATTTGGACCGCTAAAGAAGCACTATATAAAGCCTTTCGAAAACCTGGATTAAATTTTAGCAAACAAATATTAATTGATCCACTTGAAGATAACTCAAAGAAAGGGATTGGGTCAATTATTTATAAAAATAATATTAAAAAATATAAATTATACTTTAGATACTTTGATGGCTTTTGTTTAAGTCTTGCAACAACAAAATATAATAAATGAAAATTTCCATAGAATTAACTTTGACTCCTTTAAAAAAGGACTTTATACCAACAATAAAATCATTTATATTACAACTTAGATCTCTTGGGTTTATAATAAAAGAGAACCCTCTAAGCACACAAGTATATGGCGATTTTGATTCTGTAATGCAAGGCCTTTTGCCCCTTATTCGTAAAACTTTCAAAGAAGAGAATTCAGTAATGTTACATTTAAAAATGGTCAAAGGCGACCGTAGTAATTATGAACCCAATTTTTGAATTCTTAATTAGTCCCTATGAAAATTATCAGACTCTAGATATCGCTTTAGAAGGGACTGCAGTAATATTGGGACTTCTTAGTGTTTATTTTGCTAAACGCGATCAAATTGCCGTATATCCATCAGGAATGATTTCTACTGCAATATTTGTTTATTTATTATTCAAAGCCAATCTTTTAGGGGATATGCTCATAAATGCTTATTTCTTTCTGGTGAGTATATATGGCTGGTATTTCTGGCAGAATAAAAAAAAGAAAAAGTCTGAAAACCCAATTTCTAAAATGGATCCTTTTGAAAGAAAATGGTGGAGTCTTTTTTTTATACTAATTCTTTTTTTTGTTTCTGGGGTTTATAATTTTTTTGACAAATGGAATGATTGGTCAGCACCTGTAGATTGTTTCACCACAGCATTATTTTTTCTTGGCATGTGGTTTATGGCCAGAAAAAGAATTGAACACTGGATTTTTTGGATTGTCGGAGATATTATCTCAATTCCGCTTTATTTATACAAAGGGTTGGGTCTTACAAGTATTCAATATTTTATTTTTACCCTAATTGCTATCTTTGGATACATCCAATGGAAAAAAATATACATCAGCAAAAAAGCGACTGTTTAAGGATTGTTCTGTACGGACCTGAGTCTACAGGAAAAACTACTCTAGCTAGATCTTTGGCTAAGCATTATAAAACTGTATGGGTACCTGAATTCGCAAGAAATTATCTTCAAAGAAAATGGGATAAAAAAAAACAAGTTTGCACTTTAAACGATCTCTTTTTTATTGCGGAAGGTCAAATAAAACAGGAAAATGATCTTGTAAAAAATGCTAACCAATTTCTTTTTTGTGACACTAATATTTTGGTCACAAAAGCGTGGTCAGAGACACATTTTGATGGTTATTGTTCTCCAGAAATACAGCATTGGGTAGATACTTTTAAATACGATCATTATTTTTTGACTGACATAGATGTGCCTTGGAAACGTGACGATTTGAGAGATAGTCCAAACAAAAGAAATGAGATGTTCCATTATTTTGAAAGTCTTTTAAAAAAAGAAAAATTATCGTATACATTATTAACAGGAAATTTAAAAAGGCGACTAAAAAAAGCTGAAGAAATACTAAAAATGTTAAAAAATAATACTGGTTAAAATTTCTTATAGCAATTAAATAATAAGATTTTCTCAGTTTATTTTAACTGATATTAATTTTTTAATTAATTTTGAAATTAATCTCAAGGGGGTGCCAAATTGGCTGAGATCATACCCAATGAACCTGGGCGGGTAATGCTGCCAAGGGAAAAATATAAAAATTATTTTACCGACAAATAATTGCCCCTTTTATTTGGATAAATCTATTCAAATGAAACCTATATCGTTAACTCTCGTATCAATTTTAACTACAATAACTCTCATAGCACAAGAATCGAATTCTAAGACGGCTATTGATTCCCTTTCCTTAATTAGTTTAGAGGAAGTACTTCTTATTGGTATTCGTGCCAGTGAAGATAGCCCAGTTACTTTTACAAATATTACCAGTGATGATTTAAATCCAAGAAACTTAGGGCAAGATATTCCTATTTTACTTAATTACCTTCCAGGAGTTGTAACAACAAGTGATGCTGGTGCGGGTATAGGTTATACAGGAATTCGCGTAAGAGGTAGTGATGCGACTCGTGTAAATGTTACCATAAATGGAATCCCATATAATGATTCAGAATCTCAAGGAACCTTCTGGGTAAATCTCCCTGATTTTGCTTCCTCTGTTGATGCTATTCAACTTCAACGAGGCGTAGGTACTTCTACAAATGGATCAGGGGCTTTTGGAGCTAGTTTAAATTTAAAAACGAAAGCTGTGCAAGAAGATGCGTTTGCTTCTATTACTTCTAGTTTAGGGAGTTTTCGTTCATTAAAAAACACATTGCAATTTTCATCAGGAACACTAAATAATGCTTTTACGCTTTCTGGACGTTTATCTAAAATTAACTCAAATGGCTACATAAACCGGGCCTCTTCCGATTTAGATGCGTATTTCTTTCAAGGAACTTTTAAAGATGAGAATACTCTTATAAAAGCCCTTGTGTTTGGGGGACAAGAGATCACTTATCAATCTTGGTATGGTATAGATGCATTAACACTTGAATCAAATAGAACATACAACCCTGCAGGAGAAATATATGATGAAAGGGGCAATCTAGAATCATTCTACGACAATCAGGTAGATAATTACAGTCAAGAACATTATCAATTTCACTGGAATGAAAGATTAAATTCAGAATGGAACTCCGCTGTTGGGTTAAATTATACTCATGGAAGTGGATATTATGAAGAGTACAATGACTTGTGGTTTAATCAAAATATCAGTTTTGCTGGTAATACTAGCTTTCAATATCTTCAACTAAATCCCTTGAAAGTTGGTAATGCCTCGATTACTGATTCTGAAAATATCACACAAAAATGGCTTGATAATGATTATTATGTTGTCACTTTAGGGTTAAATTATCAAACCGATGTCACAACTTTAAATTTTGGAGGGCTATACAGTAAATATGTTGGTGATCACTTTGGAAATCTTATCTGGGGACAAAAAATAGGTGATACTAGTCCAAATCACAAATTTTACGAAAACCAAGGGGTTAAAACTGAAGGTAGCCTTTTTGCTAAATTATCACATACATTTTCTAATAAGTTTACCAGTTTTTTAGATTTACAAGTGCGTTCAATTAATTATGTAGTAACTGGAATAATTGCTGGTCCAAATTCTTTTTCAGTAGACGACAATTTTTTATTTTTTAATCCCAAAGCAGGGCTCACTTATAAATTAAGTCCGAAGGGGAATCTATATTTTTCTTATTCTAAAGCACAGAGAGAACCTAATAGAACTGATTATGAAAATGGAACTCCCAAGCCAGAAAAATTAGATGACTTTGAACTTGGCTGGCGATTTAAGACCTCAAATCTCCAAGCACAAACTAATGTTTATTGGATGGAATATAAAGATCAATTAGTATTAACTGGGGCAATTGATGAAGTTGGAGCTCCAATTCGACAAAACGTTGGTAAAAGTCGCCGTATTGGAATAGAATTAGACTTCAAAGTTAGGCTTAATTCGAACTGGTTGTGGCAACCAAATATTGCAATTAGCAGTAATCAAAATTTAGATTTTTATTTTAATCGCGATGGTTTTTTAAAGAATTTGGGTAAAACACAATTGGCATACTCCCCAAACTTTGTTGGAGGTAGTGCTCTTGTTTTTGCACCTTCAACAGGGGTTCAAATAGGATTTTTATCTAAATATGTTTCGAGGCAGTATATGGGAAATATTGACTCAGAAAATTCAACTTTAGATGCCTATTTTGTGAACGATTTAAATGCAGTATTTACTTGGAACCCTAACAAATGGCTTTCAGAAATTCAGTGGTCCTTTATTATTAATAATATCTTTAATATTAAATATGAATCTAATGGATATTTCTATACTTATGATGATGATTTTTCTACACCAGGACAAGTGGAAACTATTGAAGGGGCAGGGTATTATCCACAGGCAGGAATTAATTTTTTAACAGGATTAAGTCTTCGTTTCTAGAATCTATAACCAAAAATTAACCGTGCAACAATTTGATCAAAATCTCCCTCAGGATCTGAATTGAGAATCTGTTGCCCAATTAGCGTAATCTTTACTTTTTTATTGTATTCTAAACCAAATTCTAAAGCATAACCGTAGGAAAAAGGGTATAACTGATCGTTAAAAAATGTTTTTATATTTTCCTCAGATATTTGATGAAAAATTAAACTGGGGAAGGTCCAAAAAATCAAAGCACTATTTGTTAGAGCATCTTCTGCCAGTATTTTTTGGTAAATCCATCCTAAACGCCCATAATTTTCAATAAAAGAAGAATTTTTAAAATTAGGGATTGAGGGGCCTTGAATCCACTTCTTACCAATGCTTAAAGCTAATTTTGTGTTTTGTAGATCCTTCTTGTCAATCGTATAGCTTGTAAAAAAGCTACCGTTTAATCTTCCGCCTATCGGATTCATCAAAAAGTCAAAGGTGTTAAGTTCATCCATTCTATTTCCCTTCCAGACTGTGTTTGTGCCATATAATGTAAAAGCAAATTGACTTTTTTGTTTATTATTAAAGCTGAGTTTTAAAGCCTCTACAGTAAGATCTAAATTTTTTAAACTGCTTGCTCCTATTATTCCTGTTCTTATGAACTGGGCTTTAAAGTTATTTTCTTCTCTTTTATCTTTTGTGTAATCTATCTCTAAAAGTTGAGCCTGAATAAAAGTGCCAAAAAGTAAAAAAATAATTATAAAAATTGAACCCTTAAAAAAACTATAACTTTTTGAATCCATAAATATTATTTTAGTTCGAAACTCTTAATGTACCATTAAAATTTTGAACCTGATAGTACAACAATCCACGGGGAGGTTTTAAATCCACACTGGGATTAAGTAATTGTCCAGTAGCAAGACTGTATTGAAAATTTTCGCAATTACATTCAGCTAGAACTCCACTTATAGATAATGAAGAGCAATTTTTAACAGCATGATTAGCGCAAGAAGCTTCCCAAGCGAGGAATGTATTTCCATTTAAATTGAAAATAATAACTCCATTTATTCCTATGTCTGGAATTAGAATGCTTCCGCCAACAAAATTTAGCCCATTGTATAATGGAAGCGATAAGTTTATTTCTCTTTGGAAACGAATATCTACCAGATAAGGATTTCGATCAAGAGGCTTTTTGGTACAGCAATTAATTATTAATATCCCCAATAAAATCAGTATATAGTGATATCGAAATGTTTTAGCATTCTTTTTCAATTGTTTATCTTTGTATGTACACCCTAGGGAGGATTTTTCATTTATATTAAACGTATAAATAATGAGTAAAGTATCTTATTACACCGAAGAAGGCTTGAAAAAGCTTCGAGATGAGTTGAACAAACTCAAAGATATTGAGCGCCCTAAAGCTTCTCAAGCTATTGCTGAAGCACGTGACAAAGGAGATCTAAGTGAAAATGCAGAATATGATGCTGCTAAAGAAGCACAAGGGATGCTTGAAATGCAAATTGCAAAACTTGAGAATACTTTAGCAAATGCCAGAATTATTAATGAGTCTGAATTGGATAATTCTAGAGTTTTAGTTTTATCTAATGTAGAGGTAAAAAATAAAGCTAATTCTTTGGTGATGAAATATAAATTAGTAGCTCAAAGTGAGGCTGATTTAAAATCAGGTAAAATTTCTGTTGAATCTCCAATTGGGAAAGGACTACTAGGTAAAAAAGTAGGGGAAATTGCTAAGATAAGTGTCCCTAGCGGGAGTATTGAACTTGAAATTATTTCAATAACACGCGACTAATGAAAACCCTCTTTAGTAAAATTATCTCTGGACAGATCCCATGTTATAAAGTAGCTGAAAATGAATTCTGTTTTGCTTTCTTGGATATTAATCCAAACACTAAAGGCCATGTTTTATGTGTTCCAAAAAAAACTGTAGACAAACTTTTTGATTTACCAGAGACAGATTACAATCAGTTAATGAATTTTTCTCGTAAAGTAGCGCTAGCAATTCGAAAAGCAATTCCATGCAAAAGAGTGGGATTATCAGTAATCGGACTTGAAGTGCCTCATGCCCATGTTCACCTAATACCACTAGATGTTATGGATGATGTTAGATTTCAAAAAAAAGTATCTATCAGTGCTGAGGAAATGAAAAAAACTGCCAAATCAATTGCTTCTTTTTTATAATCTAAGGTTTTTTTAAATAGGTTTTATTTAAAAGTATTTGAAAACTTGTTCCCTTTCCAAGAACAGATTTTAAAACACTTATTTTCCCCTTATGAAAATCAACAATAATTCTTTTAGCTAATGAAAGCCCTAGTCCCCAACCTCTCGTTTTTGTTGTAAAACCAGGCTTAAAAACTTTATATGCAATCTCTTTTTTCATTCCATAACCATTATCTGAAACTAAAATTTCCACCTGGGTACCTTTATCTAACAATTTTACATCTAGAGTTCCTTTACCCTTCATTGCATCAATCCCATTTTTTATCAAATTTTCAAGTGTCCAACTTATAAGCTGACTATTAAATGGAATTACGACTTTTTTATCTGGAAGATCAACTTTAAAATTGATGTGTTCAGAGCTTCTTTTCTGAAGATAAGTTACAGTTTCTCTAACCACTGAAGTTAGATCTGAAGATATTAGTTCAGGATCAGAACCTACTTTTGAAAATCTATCTGTAATCAGATTTAAACGTGTAATATCTTTTTCTATTTCAATTAGTGGAATTGATTTTTTTTGTTTTTCTTTCAAAAGTGTAACCCATCCAACCATTGAAGTAAGGGGTGTTCCAATCTGATGTGCAGTTTCTTTGGCCATTGCAGCCCAGAGTTTATTTTGTTCTGCAATCCGAGATGTTTTAAAGAAAAAATACAATACTGCCCCAAAAAGAAAAATAATAAGTAACAGAGCGAGAGGGTAGTATTTAAGTTTTTTCAGTGTCGAAGAATTTCCATAATAAAGTTTTTGATTTACTATTAAGCTTCCTTCTTGATTACGGAACTGAATAAGTATTGGATCATTTTCTTTTTTTATTTTTTCTAAAATTGAGTAAAGCCTTGTTGAGTCTTGTGATTCAGTATCCCACTCAATATTTCTAAATTCTATAATACGGCCTAATTCATCTACTTGAATCATTGGATTGATTCCCGACCGCTGAAGTACCTCAAAGGTCAAATTGCTAAGGCTAGGATTTTGAATATACTCTTTTTGAGCCATTCCCCAGAGTTCCATTTTTTGACGCTCTTGTAAACTTAAACTTTCAAAAAGGATGTTAGTGTTCCATAAAATTAATGTCACTAAAGCAAAGACAAAAAACACCCAGCTATTTTTTAGTTGATCCATAAATTTATCAAGCAGTTTCATAACAGGTTGTTTAAAACTAATATAACTCAATTTGATAAATTAAATTAAAAGCATAGTTAGACGCTAAAAACTTTTGTTATTTTTACTTCAAGTTTATACTATTATGGAATTATCTGGAAAAATAAAATGGATTGATGAAATTAAAACTTATGGGACTAATGGTTTTAGGAAAAGAGAAGTTGTAATTACTACAGAAGAGCAATATCCTCAGCATATTTTAGTGGAATTTATTCAAGATAAGTGTGATTTACTGAATTCGTACCAAGTTGGTCAGGATGTAAAAATTGGTATAAATCTTCGTGGTCGTGAATGGGTTAATCCTGAAGGACAAACTAAATATTTTAATTCAATTCAAGGGTGGAGAATTGAAGTCTCTGAAAATCCTATTTCCTCTGAAATGCCACCAATACCTCCGCCACCTGCTTTTGATCCACCAGAAGGAGAGTCTAACGAAGTTGATGACGATCTACCGTTCTGACAGCACCTCGGTGTAACGAAAACAATTCACAAGATGATCGTTAACCATACCTATAGCTTGCATAAACGAATAGACAACAGTGGGGCCAACAAATTTAAAGCCATTTTGTTTGAGATCCATACAGATATAAGCCGACAGGCTTGTTTGATTGGGTATTTCACTTAAACTTTTATATTGATTTACAATCGGTTCACCTGACACAAATTCCCATATATAATTTGTAAAACTTCCTTTCGTTTTCTGAATTTCCATTAAAGCTCTCGCATTTTTTATTGTGGATCCTATCTTTTGACGATTTCGAATAATGTCAGTATTAGATAATAATAAATTTTCTTTTCGAGAATCATACATTGCTATTTTTCTATAATCAAAACCATCAAAAGCTTTTTTGAAGTGATCTCTTTTACGTAAAATAGTTATCCAACTCAATCCTGATTGAAAAGTTTCTAGGGTTAATAACTCAAATAATAATTTATCATCATAAACAGGGACACCCCATTCTTTATCATGGTAATTTTCGTATAAATCATCATTTAAACACCAATCACATTTGATTCTACCCATAAAATAAAAGTATAAAAAAAGCACCTTATTAAGGTGCTCAATTGAATATATACTTAGAAATTTTTAGACAAGAGATATTCTTACAAATCCTGTAATTTCCACATCTCCTGCAGACTTAACATAGTTACCGACAGAAACCTTACTGTTTTTGATGAAGTCTTGATTAACTAGTGTGTTGTCTTTAAAAAAGCGTTTTATTTTTCCTTTAGCAATATTATCTAACATTTCTTCTGGTTTACCTTCTTGACGGAGCTGGTCCTTTGCAATCTCAATTTCTTTTTCGATAATTGAAGCATCTACTCCGTCTTCATTTAGAGCAATAGGATTCATGGCAGCAGCTTGCATAGCTACGTTTTTAGCAACTTCATCAGCGTTATCTATCTTAGCAGACAGTCCTACAAGTGTTGCTATCTTATTTCCAGCATGTATGTAAGATCCCACAAATGGAGCTTTCAGTATTTTAAAATCCCCAATTTCTATCTTTTCACCTATCACTCCAGTTTGTTCTGTAAGTTTATCAGTGATACTCATGCCTTTATAATCAGCAGCTAAAAAGCTTTCTAGAGTTTCGTGTTTTAATGCAATTTCAGCGAGTTCTTTTGCCATAGAAAGGTATGATTCATTTTTAGCTACAAAATCTGTTTCACAATTAATTGAAACAACTACTCCCTCGGTATTACTCTCGTTAACTTTAGCGAGTACAGCCCCTTCAGATGAGTCTCTATCAGCTCTATTAGCGGCAACCTTTTGTCCTTTCTTACGTAGATTTTCTACAGCTTTTTCGAAATCACCCTCTGCTTCCACAAGGGCTTTTTTACAATCCATCATCCCCGCACCAGTTGTTTTGCGGAGTTCATTTACTTCAGATGCAGTAATTTTCACAGTTCTATATTTTTTATTAGTTAAGCGTTTTTTTCTTTTTTATCTTTATTTTCAATAGAATCTTCTTCTATTTTACTTTTTCCTTTTTGTTTCTCTGACTTAGAATCAACTTTTTCTTCTTTGGTAATAGTTTTTGCTTCGGCTACAGAGGTGTCATCAGCTTTTGCAGCTGCTTCCATTTTAGCAGCGTCATTTACATCAGCTCCCTCTTTTTCGCTTTTGCGTTCACTCAGTCCTTCAGCTACAGCAGATGTAATTATGGTCAAAATTTTATCAATTGATTTAGAAGCATCATCATTTGAAGGAATTACATAGTCCACATCTCTTGGATCTGAATTTGTATCAACCATTGCAAATATTGGGATTTTTAATTTTTGAGCCTCCTTAACAGCGATGTGTTCACGAGTAGTATCCACAATAAAAATAGCTCCTGGCAAGCGAGTCATATCGTTTATTGAACCTAGATTTTTCTCAAGTTTGGCTCGTTGACGGTCTACTTGAAGGCGCTCTTTTTTGGAGAGTGTTTCAAATGTTCCATCTTTTTTCATACGATCTATGGCCGCCATCTTTTTTACTGCTTTCCTAATGGTGATGAAATTTGTTAACATACCACCAGGCCATCTTTCCGTGATGTAAGGCATATTTACAGCATTTGCTTTTTCAGCGACAATATCTTTAGCTTGTTTTTTAGTAGCTACAAAAAGAATTTTTCGTCCTGAGGCGGCAATCTTTTTCAGAGCAGAGTTACTCTCTTCGATCTTTGCAGCTGTTTTGTAGAGATTAATAATATGAATTCCGTTACGCTCCATATAGATGTAGGGAGCCATGTTAGGATTCCATTTACGGGTTAAGTGTCCAAAGTGGACTCCTGCCTTGAGCAGGTCATTTACTTCTGGTTTTGCCATTTTATTTTAGTTTACGTTCCTTTTGATTAGCAACAAGTTTTCAACTTGTTTAGATGCTAAACTAATTTCCGCCGTAGCGTTTTAAGCAACTGGTTATTAATAATAAATGAATGAACATTGTTTTGTCGAAACAAAACAATACCAATTAACGTTTTGAAAATTGGAATTTTTTTCTTGCTTTTTTCTGACCAAATTTCTTGCGCTCCACCATTCGGGGATCTCTAGTTAATAGGCCTTCAGGTTTTAATTCGGCTCTAAACTCTTCATTGATTTTACATAAGCCTCTAGAAATTGCCAACCTCACAGCTTCCGCCTGCCCATTGGTTCCTCCTCCTTTTACCGTAACATTTAAATCATAATTACCTTCGGTGTTTGTCAACATAAAAGGTTGTTGGATTTTGTATTGAAGAGTAGGCGTTGGGAAGTAATCAGTGTATTTTTTTTTATTTACGATTATTGCTCCTTTACCCTCGCTTATAAAAATGCGAGCAATTGATGTTTTACGGCGACCGATTGTGTGAACTGTGTCCATTATAAAAAATCGTTAATATTAATCATTTTTGGGTTTTGTGCCTCTTGTTTGTGATCAGAACCTCCAAAAACACGAAGATTTCTAAAAAGTACGGCACCTAGTTTGTTTTTTGGTAACATCCCACGCACAGCGTTTTCTATAAGACGTGTATCTTTCTTTTTATGAAGCTGTGTTGCGTTTAAAGAACGTTGGCCTCCAGGATATCCAGTGTGTCTGATATACTCTTTTTGCTCCCACTTGTTGCCACTTAAATTAACTTTAGAAGCGTTAATTACAACAACATTGTCACCACAATCAACGTGAGGTGTAAAATTAGTTTTGTGTTTACCTCTTAAAAAGTTTGCAATTATGGTTGCAGCTCTTCCTAAAGGCTGATTTTTAACATCTAATATTATCCACTCCTTAGTAACAGTTTTTGCATTTGCAGAAATGGTTTTATAACTCTGGGTATTCACAATCTTTTATTTTAATTATATGTGTTATCACCAACGGCCTGCAAATGTACAATTATAAATTACTTTTGAAAAATTTTTCTTTGAAATTTATTAAAGCTGTATTCTCTATGTGAAGTCAATTAGTGAGCTTCCAACCAATTGGCACCTACACCAATATCTACAACCAATGGGACATCAATAATGAAAGCGTTTTCCATTTTAGTTTTTACCATTATTTTTAAAGCATCCAATTCTGTTTTGTGGACATCAAAAACTAGTTCATCATGAACTTGAAGTAACATTTTAGATTTCCATTTTTTAATTTTTAACTCTTTTTGAATAGAAATCATCGCCAATTTAATAATGTCAGCTGCACTACCTTGAATGGGTGCATTTACAGCATTTCTCTCAGCAGCTCCACGGACTACGGCGTTTTGGGAATTAATATCTTTAAGATATCGTCTTCTTCCCAAGACAGTTGAGACATAGCCGTTTTCTCTAGCAAAATCGACTTGATTTTGAATGTAACTTCTTAATTTAGGGTATGTTTTATAATAAGTTTCAATAAGCTCTTTAGATTCGGCCCTATTTAAATCTGTTTGTTGACTTAAACCAAAAGCAGAAACTCCATAAATAATACCAAAGTTTACTGTTTTTGCATTACTGCGCTGTTCTCTTGTTACTTCTTCTAGCGAAACGTTAAACACTTTTGCTGCAGTTGCTGAATGAATATCTTCATTTTTACGAAATGCGGCTAGCATACCTTCATCTTTACTTAATGCAGCTATGATGCGCAATTCAATTTGGGAATAATCTGCAGCTACCAAAACGTGTTCTTTATCTCTAGGGATAAATGCTTTGCGTACTTGTTGACCACGAATGGTCCTAATAGGTATGTTTTGGAGGTTAGGATTATTGCTGCTTAAGCGTCCAGTTGCAGCAACAGCCTGATTATAAATTGTATGGATGCGACCAGTTTTAGAATTGATTTCCTTGGGTAATGCGTCCACATATGTACTTTGAAGCTTTTGAAGTGATCTCCAGTTTAGGATATTTGACACTATTTTGTGATCTTTTGCAAGAAAAGAAAGAACTTCCTCAGCAGTTGAGTATTGACCTGTTTTAGTTTTTTTTGGTTTGTCTACAAGTTTTAATTTTTCAAATAAAATTGGACCTAATTGTTTGGGAGAGGCTAAATTAAAAGATTCTCCAGCTTCTTCAAAAATTGTTTTTTCCAGAATCTTGATATCATTGGATAGTTCTTTAGAAAGCTCTTTTAAAAATGAAGTATTAAGATTAACACCCTCGCATTCCATATCTGTAAGTACTTCCACTAAAGGAAGTTCAACTTGCTTGTACAATTCTAGTGTATCTGCAGCTACCATTTCATTTTCAAAATACTTCTTAAGTTGAAGGGTGATATCGGCATCTTCAGCTGCATATTCAGTCTGTATATCTAGGGGCACCTCTCTCATATTACCCTGACTTTTTCCCTTCTTACCGATAAGATCAGTTATGGGTTGTGGAGTATAATTTAGATATGTTTCAGCTAAAATATCCATGTTGTGACGCATATCAGGGTTAATTAAGTAGTGAGCAACCATTGTGTCAAAAAATGGTGATTGAAGGTGGATGTTATAGTTTCTCAATACTTTCAGATCATATTTTAAATTATGTCCAATTTTTTCTATTTCATGGTTTTCAAAAAAGGGCTTTAAGTCATTTAAAATTTGAATAACCTTTTTTTTATCAGAGGGTAGGGACAAATAATAGCCTTTTCCAGGCTTCCAAGAAAATGATATCCCAATAAGTTCGGCTTTTAAAGCATTAATAGAAGTTGTTTCTGTATCAAAACAAACCTGCTTTTGAAGTAATAATTTTTTTAATAATAGTTCACGGGCCTTTTTACTGTTTACGATTTGATACCAGTGTTTTTGGGTTGATAAACTTTTTCTTTCAGAGGTATTATTTTGGTCTATATTTCCGCTTCCTGGGGTAGCAAATAAATCATACTGTTCTCCAGCCTGAGGGTTGACTTGACCAGACGATTTTACTTGCTCATTTGAATTTGAAGGTTCATTTTGGGAATTAAAAATTTTATTAAAATTTTCTGCCATTCTTCGAAATTCTAATTCCTGAAAAATTTCACTGACTTTAGACTGGTTTGGATCTCTTAGAGTATAGCTATCAGAATCAAAAGTAACTGGAACATCAAGAAGAATAGTTGCAAGTTCTTTAGATAAAACACCTTTTTCTTTATTGGCTACAATTTTTTCTCCTAGCTTCCCTTTTACCTCGTGTGCATTTTCTAATAATGCCTCCATGCTTCCATAAGTTTTGAGTAGTTTTTTAGCAGTTTTATCTCCAACACCTGGTAGCCCGGGAATGTTGTCAACCGCATCACCCATCATACCTAAATAATCAATAACTTGTTCTGGGCGATCTACTTCAAATCTTTTTTGAACTTCGTGAATACCCCAGACTTCTATACCATTCCCCATCCGAGAAGGGCGATATATAAAAATATTTTCAGAAACTAATTGAGCAAAGTCTTTATCTGGTGTTACCATAAAAACTTGAAAACCTTTTTTTTTCTGCTTGTTTAGCAAGTGTTCCGATTATATCATCTGCCTCATAGCCTTCCTTAATTATAACAGGAATATGCATTGCTTCCAAAATTTGTTGGATATAAGGGATAGCTAAATTAATAGCTTCAGGAGTTTCATCACGATTAGCTTTGTATTCTTTGAAAAGATCTGTTCGGCTTTTAGATCCACCTTTATCGAAACATACTGCAAGATGGTCAGGGCGCTCTCTTTTAATAACATCAAGTAGAGAATTAGTGAATCCTAAAATTGCAGATGTGTCCATCCCTTTAGAATTGATTCTTGGATTTTTTATAAAAGCATAGTATCCTCTAAATATTAAGGCGTATGCATCAAGTAAAAAAAGTCGTTTTTGATTTTTCATAGAAACATTAATGTAAATTTAAAAAACTATACTTCTATGCAGGTCATGCCATCACTTTATTTAATATCAACTGAAGCTTTTCTGTAATTCCAATTACATCCAAATCTATTTCTTTAAAAAGTTCCTCAGTGTTTCCATGAGGGATAAATTTATCCGGCACTCCCTCTAATTGAATAGGGGTTTTATAAAATTGCATTGAAGCAAATTCCAAAATAGCGCTTCCAACACCACCATGTTTTACTCCTTCTTCAAATACAACAACAGCTTTAAACTTTTTAAATACTTTGTGTAGCAAGCTTTCATCTAAGGGTTTTACAAAACGCAAATCAAAATGTGCAAAAGCCTCAGATTGTTTTATCCCTCGAAGTGCTTTCTCGACAGTCTTTGATATGGTTCCCAGGGATAAAATAGCAACATGACTTCCGTTTTTTAAAAGCTCACCTTTTCCCCAATTAATTTTTTGAAAATCAAAAGAAATATCTTTTTGCTCACTATATCCCCTAGGGTATCGAATAGCTAAGGGTTGATCAATTCCTAATTGAGCAGTATATAAAGTATTTTGAAGCTCTTTTGAATTTCTTGGAGCAACAATATGAATATTTGGTACACATCTTAAAAATGAAATATCAAAAAGACCGTGGTGAGTAGGGCCATCATGACCTACAATTCCTGCCCGATCGATACAAAGAACTATCGGTAACTTTTGTAACGCCACATCATGAATAACCTGATCATATGCGCGCTGTAAAAAAGTAGAGTAAATAACGCAAAAAGGGAGTATACCCTGACATGCCATGCCCGCAGCAAGAGTAACTGAGTGTTGTTCTGCTATACCCACATCTATGAATTGTTCAGGGAGTTTTTTAAGCATTTTGACTAAACCACTTCCTGTCGACATAGCTGGAGTTATAGCGACAATCTTTTTGTTTTTCAAAGCTAGTTTATACAAAGTTTCTCCGAATATTTTTTGAAATTTGAGTGTTTTATTTTTATTTGAGGGACCTAACTTTCCTGTTAATGGATCAAATTTTCCAGGCGCATGATATATTATTTGTTCTTCTTCTGCTGAACTGAGACCTTTTCCTTTAGTTGTTACAATATGAAGGACTCTAGGGCCCTTTTGTTTTTTTTGGCTTTCAAATGTAGACAACAAAATATTCATATCATGACCATTAATAGGACCAGCATAAGGAAGGTTTAAAGATTGAAAAAAATTTGATGTTGAAATTTTTTTCTTTTTAACACTATTAAAGTAATTTTTTAAGGCGCCCACACTTGGGTCAATTCCCATACTGTTATCATTTAAAATAACTAAGACATTAGCTTTGGTTGTACCTAAATGATTAAGAGCTTCAAATGCCATACCATTTGCAATTGATGCATCACCAACAATTGCAATATGAAGTCGGCTTTTATCTTCCAATTTAGCACTTAGGGCCATTCCAAGTGCTGCCGATATTGCTGTTCCCGCGTGTCCAGTTCCAAAAGTATCATAATTGCTTTCGTTCCGTTTTGGAAAACCACTAACTCCGTAACGTTGTCTCAGCTTTTTAAAAGCCTCTCTCCTTCCGGTTAAAATCTTATGTCCATATGCTTGATGGCCAACATCCCAAATTAATAAATCTTCCGGGGTGTTAAAACAATAGTGTAATGCAATAGTAAGTTCTACAGTGCCGAGACTAGAGCCTAAATGCCCTTCCCCTTTTGACAATACAGAAATTATTTCTTGGCGAAGATCATCTGCAAAAGCTTTAAGATCATTTTGTTTAAGCTTTCGAAGGTCTTCAGGTTTTTGAATATGCTTAAAATGGTTAATTGACATTATGTAAAGGTAATGCAAAACATTATCAGAATATACCTTGTAAGAATGTGTATTTTTGTGATATGAAACTAGATGACACTTACTTTATGAAGCTTGCCCTGAAAGAGGCTGAAAAAGCAGAAATGGAAGGGGAGGTCCCAGTAGGGGCTGTAATAGTTGTAGGACAAAAAGTAATTGCTCGTGCTCATAATATGACTGAGAAACTTAATGATGTCACCGCTCATGCCGAGATGCAAGCTATCACTTCAGCTGCTAATTTTTTAAACGGGAAGTATCTTTTAGGTTGCACCCTTTATGTAACTATGGAGCCTTGTGTTATGTGTGCAGGAGCCCTTACCTGGAGTCAATTAGAAAGAATAGTATATGGAGTTAGTGACCCCAAAAGGGGTTTTCAACAAGCAGCAATTAAACTTCATCCTAAAACAACAGTAACTGGAGGTATTATGGAAGCAGATGCTCTGAAAATGTTACAGGACTTTTTTTTGAATAAAAGGAAATAAAAAAGCATCTTGTTTCCAAGATGCTCAAATTCTAGTAATAATGTAATTTTATAATAGGGTAATGTTGGAAGCTTGCTTCCCTTTTTTACCTTCTTCTTCTACATACTCTACTTTAGCCCCTTCTCTCAGGGTCACGCCGTTTAGGGCTGAAATATGAACGAATACATCTTCTCCAGACTCATCGTTTGTAATGAAACCAAATCCTTTAGCTTCATTAAAAAATTTAACTGTACCAGTCATGTTATTATTTAAAAATTATTTGGCAAATGTAAGTTTAATATTTGTCTCAGCGTATATTTTAACAATTTTTTATTTTGAAAGCCATTGATTGTCAATTATTTTCAAAATGATTTCTCAACAAACAGCTTTTTAATTTTAGCCTATTTGAAATTTCTTTCTTTCATTTTTTTTAGATTTTCTTCACTAAGTGTATAGTCTTGAAGGCGTTTATCTTTCCATCTATGGTATAGGAAAAGCGGTAAGTAAATAAATGCACCGGTGAGAACTGTAAAGCCAATAATACGTTCTCCGATTATTGCATCTACAGAGTTCTTAAAGTATATTCCACTTGCTAAAGAAATTAGTATTGATATAAACAAGAGCCATAAAAAATTTCTCATTGTTTAGTATTTGGAAGTTTTTTTAAAGATAGTTCTTCAAGTTGAGTTTCGTTTAAAGCTGAAGGAGCATCTATCATCACATCACGGCCACTATTATTTTTAGGAAATGCTATAAAGTCTCTTATTGTTTCTTCCCCATCTAAAATAGCAACCAATCTATCCAAACCAAAAGCAATACCACCATGTGGTGGAGCACCGTATTCAAAAGCATTCATTAAAAAACCAAATTGTTCTTTTGCTTCCTTTTTAGAAAAACCTAGCAGGTCAAACATTTCAGATTGCAGTTTTTGACTATGAATTCTAATCGATCCTCCACCAATTTCATTTCCATTTAATACTAGGTCATAAGCATTAGCCTTTACATTTATGGGATCTGTTTTAAGTAACTCTACTTGCTCAGGTTTTGGCGCAGTAAAAGGGTGATGCATTGCATTATAACGTTGGGTTTCATCATCCCATTCCAAAAGTGGGAAATCGGTTATCCAAAGTGGACCAAAGACTTTAGGATCTCTTAAATTTAAACGTTCTGCTAGTTCCATTCGTAGTGCACTGAGTTGTTTACGCGCAGTTTGTATTTCACCTGATATAATTAAAATTAAATCTCCATTTTTTGCTCCAGTTCTTTCTGCCCAAGAGGCTATTTGTGTTTCGTTAAAAAATTTATCTACTGAAGACTTGTAACTACCATCATTATTGCATTTTACCCAAACTAATCCTTTGGCACCAATTTGGGGGCGTTTAACCCAATCAATTAAACTATCAATTTCTTTTCGGGTATAAGTTGAAGCTCCTGGGACAGCAATTCCTGCAACCAACTCCTCACTATCAAAAACGCTGAAGCCTTTGCCTTTTGCCAAATCGTTGAGTTCACCAAATAGCATTCCAAAACGAATATCTGGTTTGTCACTACCATATTTTTTCATCGCCTCTTCGTAAGATATTCTTGGAAAACTTTCAATCTCGACACCTTTGATTTCCTTGATTAAATGCCTTATAAGACCTTCGAATTGATTGAGTATATCTTCTTGCTCTACAAATGCCATTTCACAGTCAATTTGCGTGAATTCTGGTTGTCGATCAGCTCGTAAATCCTCATCTCGAAAACATTTTACAATTTGAAAATATTTATCTAATCCTCCAATCATCAATAATTGCTTAAAGGTTTGAGGGGACTGTGGGAGAGCATAAAACTCTCCAGAATTCATACGAGAAGGAACCACAAAGTCTCGTGCACCTTCTGGTGTAGATTTTATCAAATAAGGAGTTTCCACATCAATAAACCCTGCAGATGTCAAATAGTTTCTAACTTCCATTGATACTTTAGATCGAAATATTAATTTCTCTTTCACAGGATTTCGACGGAGATCTAAATATCGGTATTGCATTCTTAGCTCTTCTCCACCGTCAGTGTTATCTTCCAGTGTAAAGGGAGGTGTTATTGATTCGTTCAGGATATTGAGTTCGTTCACTAAAACTTCTATTGCTCCTGTGGTTATGTTATGGTTTTTAGACTCTCTTTCAATAACCAGTCCTTTGATCTGAATAACAAATTCACGGCCAATACTTTGTGCTTTTTCAAAAACATCACTTGGACTGCGTTTTTCATCAAAAACCAATTGAGTTAAGCCATAACGGTCTCTAAGATCAACCCAAACGATAAAACCTTTGTTTCTACTTTTTTGAACCCATCCTGACAAAGTAACATCCTGATTTGTGTCTTCAATTCGAAGTGAGCCGCAGTTGTGTGTCCTATACATAAATTCTGTCTATTATGGCAAAAATAAAAAATCCTTAGGCCCAAACCTCAGGATTTGTAATTCTTTATAAAAACTTCTTCAACCAAATTTTAATTGAAAATATAATTGAGAAAGTAGCTGGAACAATTACAAGCGTTAAAAATGTTGCAAAAGTCAATCCAAAAATAACTGTCCAAGCAAG
>CABYBK010000025.1 GCA_902517245.1 uncultured Bacteroidota bacterium
TAGAAGCTTGTGGAATGGCATTGCCGTTTAATGCTTCAAACCCAGCAATAAGTAAGGATAAAAAAGATGAATGCATGTCATTAGGGGAAAGCCTGAAGAACATAATAGTTAAAGATTTAAAACCTCGTGATATTGTAACACATAAATCAATTGAAAATGCCTTAAGATTAATCTCCGTATTGGGAGGATCTACCAATGCTGTACTTCATTTTCTAGCTATTGCTAAAGCCGCAAACATTAATCTAACTATTGACGATTTCCAAAAGATTAGTGATAATACACCATTTTTAGCTGATCTAAAACCTAGTGGTAAATATTTGATGAAAGATTTACACGATGTTGGTGGTGTACCTGCTGTAATGAAATATATGCTAGAATTAGGCATGTTACATGGTGATTGCATCACTGTTACAGGCAAAACATTAGCTGAGAACCTTGCCAATGTTCCCAGTTTAAAAGATAATCAAGATATTATAAGGACAATTGAAAAACCAATTAAATCTACAGGTCATATTCGTATTTTAAAAGGAAATTTAGCGCCTGGTGGTTCAGTTGCAAAAATAACAGGTAAGGAGGGACTCATTTTTAAGGGGGCAGCAAGAGTTTTTAATGGTGAATATGAAGCAAACGATGGAATAAGAAAAGGAATAGTAAAAGCAGGTGAGGTTGTTGTAATACGTTACGAAGGTCCAAAAGGTGGCCCTGGAATGCCCGAAATGCTTAAGCCTACAGCAGCCATTATGGGCGCTGGTTTAGGAAAAAGCGTAGCTTTAATAACTGATGGACGTTTTTCAGGGGGTACTCACGGATTCGTTGTAGGACATATAGTACCTGAAGCCCAAGAAGGAGGGGCTATTGCATTAATAAAAAATGGGGATTTAATAACTATCGATGCTAAAAAAAATATAATAAGTGTAGATCTTAATGATGATGAGTTATCTGCAAGAAGAGAAAAATGGATACAACCTCCTTTAAAGTTTGAACAAGGGATTTTATTTAAATATATTAAAAATGTTTCAACAGCCTCTATGGGTTGTGTTACTGATTCCAATTAAATATGGGAGCCAAAACAAAAATAAAATTGAAGAAAGACCAAAGTGATAATAAACACATTTCTGGGGCTGAAGCCGTTGTTCGATGCCTTTTAGAAGAGGAAGCTAACTTAGTTTATGGTTACCCCGGTGGGGCTATAATGCCGATTTATGACGAACTATATAAGTATCAAGATAAACTCCATCATGTACTCACACGCCACGAACAAGGGGCTACACATGCCGCTCAAGGTTTTGCGCGTACTTCTGGAAAAGTAGGAGTAGCTTTAGCAACATCTGGTCCAGGTGCAACCAATTTGGTTACTGGGATTGCAGATGCTCAAATTGATTCTACACCAATGGTCTGTATTACTGGGCAAGTAGCTTCACATCTTCTGGGATCAGATGCATTTCAGGAAACCGACATAATTGGAATTTCAACACCAGTCACTAAATGGAATTATCAAATTACAAAAGCTAACGAGATTCCATCAATAATGGCAAAAGCATTTTATATCGCCCGCTCGGGAAGACCTGGTCCAGTTCTAATCGATATTACAAAAGATGCACAATTTGAATTTTTTGACTTTAGCTATGAAAAGTGCACTGGGATAAGAAGCTATTCTCCTTATCAAAAACTTTCTAATGAGAATTTAGAGGAGGCATTACTTTTAATAGAAAAGGCAAAAAAACCCTTTATTGTATGGGGGCAAGGGGTAATTTTAGGAAATGCCGAACAAGAGTTTAAAACCTTTTTAGAAAAATCAGGAATTCCAGCGGCTTGGACCATTTTAGGACTTTCTGCAATTCCTACTGATCATCCATCTAATAGGGGAATGGTTGGGATGCACGGAAATTATGCTCCAAATCTTCTTACAAACGAATGTGACTTACTTATTGCAATTGGAATGCGTTTTGATGATCGTGTTACTGGTGATTTAACAAAATATGCTAAACAAGCTAAGATCATACACTTAGAGTTAGATCCTGCTGAGGTGAATAAGAATGTGAAGGTCGATGTAGCACTCATAGCTGATTGCAAAGTCTCTTTAAATGAATTAAATAAAAGAATTTCAACCAAAACATATCCTAAATGGATCGCTCGTTTTGAATCTTTAGATAAAATTGAAAACGAAAAAGTTATTCAATCTGATTTATTTCCAAAAAAAGAGGGACTTACAATGGGAGAAAGTATTGAGATGATTAATAAATATTCAAATAACGATGCAATTATTGTAACTGATGTAGGCCAGCATCAAATGGCTGCTTGTCGTTATGCAAAATTTAGTCAATCTAAAAGCAATGTTACCTCCGGAGGTTTAGGGACAATGGGATTTGCACTTCCAGCTGCAATAGGATCTAAAATGGGTGCCCCAAATCGTGAAGTAGTAGCAATTATTGGCGATGGTGGGTATCAAATGACAATTCAAGAATTAGGAACTATTTTTCAACAACAAGTCGCAGTAAAAATAGTAGTTTTAAATAATGACTTTCTTGGAATGGTTCGTCAGTGGCAGCAACTCTTTTTTGATAAACGATATGCTTCTACTGAAATGGTTAATCCAGATTTTGTAACTATTGCAAAAGGTTTCAGAATTAAAGCCAAAAGGGTGGCTGATAGAAAAGATCTTGATATTGCTGTAAAAGAAATGATGGCTTCAAAAGAACCTTATTTTTTAGAAGTTTGTGTTGAAAAAGAAGACAATGTTTTTCCAATGATTCCTACGGGAGCAAGTGTATCAGATATAAGATTAGAATAAAATGAAAAAAGATACTTTCACTATTTCTGTTTATACCGAGAACAATATTGGGCTACTTAATCGTATATCTGCAATTTTTCTGAAACGTCACATAAATCTTGAAAGTTTTTCAACATCTCAATCTGAAATTCAGAATGTTTATCGTTTTGTGATAGTAGTTAAAACTGATTCAGAGCGAGTCCGAAAAATTGTTCAACAAATAGAAAAACAGGTTGATGTTATTAAGGCATTTTATCATACTGATGAAGAAACAATTTTTCAAGAAAATGCTCTCTATAAAGTAAAATCAAGTTCATTATTTGAAGAACGTCAAATTCAAAATATTATAAAAGCTAGTCATGCAACAATAGTTACAGTTTCACCTGAGTTTTTTGTTATTGAAAAAACAGGCTTTAGAGAAGAAACCGAAAAGTTACGTAAAGAACTTGCTCCATATGGTCTACTGCAATTTGTTCGATCTGGAAGGATTTCTGTAACAAAAGCTAAAATGGGGATCTCTGAAATTTTAGAATCATTTAAAAACAACAATTAATTAAATTATGGCAAATTACTTTAATCAATTATCACTAAGAGAACAATTACATCAATTGGCGCAATGTCGATTTATGGAATCTTCAGAATTTGAAGAAGGCATAACTGCGCTTAAAGGAAAAAATATTGTAATAGTAGGCTGTGGTGCCCAGGGGCTCAATCAAGGGCTAAATATGCGTGATTCAGGACTAAATATTTCTTATGCATTAAGACAAGGTGCGATCAATGAAAAACGTACTTCATACAAAAACGCTACAAGTAATAAATTTAAAGTAGGAAACTATGAGGAATTAATTCCATCAGCTGATGTGGTGATTAATTTAACCCCAGATAAGAATCATACTCGGGTGGTTAATGCGGTAATGCCATTAATGAAAAAAGGAGCTACTTTATCATATTCTCACGGCTTCAATATTGTCGAGGAGGGAATAAAAATTCGTGAGGATTTAACTGTAATTATGGTTGCGCCAAAATGTCCTGGATCAGAAGTTCGTGAAGAGTATAAAAGAGGTTTTGGAGTGCCAACATTAATTGCAGTTCATCCAGAAAATGATCCAAAGGGACACGGTTTAGTTCAAGCTAAAGCTTACGCTTTTGCGACTGGTGGTCATCGAGCTGGAGTATTAGAATCCTCTTTTGTTGCTGAAGTTAAATCTGACTTGATGGGCGAACAAACGATTCTTTGTGGAGTTTTGCAAACAGGTTCTATTTTAAGTTTTAATAAAATGATAGAGGAAGGAGTAGATCCCAACTATGCTGCTAAATTAATTCAGTTTGGATGGGAAACTATTACAGAAGCATTAAAGTATGGTGGAATTACTAATATGATGGACCGTCTTTCTAATCCAGGAAAAATAAAAGCTTTTGAACTATCTGAAAAACTTAAAGAAATATTAGCCCCCTTATTTAAAAAACATATGGATGATATCATGTCTGGAGAGTTTTCGAAAACTATGATGGAGGATTGGGAAAATGATGACAAAAACCTCCTCTCATGGAGAGCTGCTACGGGTGAAACAGCTTTTGAAAAAACAGCTATTACAGATCAGATGATTTCAGAGCAAGAGTTTTTTGATAATGGTATTTTAATGGTTGCATTTGTTCGTGCTGGGGTGGAGCTGGCTTTTGACACAATGGTAGCAGCAGGAATCAAAGAGGAATCAGCTTATTACGAATCTCTCCATGAAACACCGCTTATAGCTAATACCATTGCAAGAAAAAAGTTATTTGAAATGAATCGCATTATCTCAGATACAGCAGAGTATGGTTGCTATTTATTTGATCATGCTGCAAAACCATTGCTTTCTGATTTTATGAAAAGTATTAAAGCTGATGTAATTGGTAAAGGTCAAAATCTTAAGGATTTGGGGGTAGACAATAGCCAGTTAATTGATGTTAACGAAATCATTCGATATCATCCAGTTGAAATGATTGGTTATGATCTTAGGACTTCAATGACATCAATGAAAAAAATTGTATAGTGATTAACCATCCTTCTTTAAAAGGAGTAGAAACTGCGGCTAAAAAATTAAAAGGCTTAACTAGAATTACTCCATTAGAATTTAATAAGCGTTTATCTAAAAATGTTAATGCTTCTGTTTTTTTAAAACGCGAAGACCTCCAGCAGGTCCGTTCATTTAAAATACGTGGAGCATTCAATAAAATATCTTCATTAAAAAAAGATGAAATAAAAAAAGGAATCATTTGTGCCAGTGCTGGGAATCATGCTCAAGGATTTGCATTTTCCTGTCAAAAATTAGAAATTAAAGGGGAAGTATATATGCCAGCAACGACACCTGATCAAAAAGTCTCTCAGGTTCGTATGTTTGGAGCTGAATTTGTTGATATTATTTTAGTTGGAGATTCTTACGATGCATGCCAAAAAGTAGCTTTAGATGCAGCAAAAGACTCAAATAAAACTTTTATTCATCCTTTTGATGATCCTGAGGTAATTGAAGGTCAGGGAACAATAGCTTTAGAGATGTTAGATCAATACTCAAAGGGGTTTGATTATGTTTTGGTTCCTTTAGGCGGTGGTGGCCTCATTTCTGGAATGCTTACTGTTTTTAAAAAGAAATCTCCTAGCACTAAAGTGATTGGAATAGAACCAGAAGGAGCTGCTTCGATGAAATTAGCATTAGAAAAAGGTAAACGAATATCCTTAGAAAGTATGGATTATTTTGTTGATGGTGCTGCGGTTCGTCAGGTAGGGAAGTTACCCTTTAAAATATGTAAAGAGTATTTGGATCAAATTTTAGTTATTCCGGAAGGAAAAATTTGTCAAACTATTTTAGAAGTATATAATAAAGACGGAATAGTTGCTGAACCTGCAGGTGCACTGGCTATAGCAGCTTTGAATTTGATGAGTGAGAGATTAAAAAATAAGTCAATTGGAGTTTTGGTATGTGGGGGCAATAATGATATTTTTAGAATGCCTGAAATTAAAGAACGTGCCTTGCTTTACGCCGAATTAAAACATTATTTTTTAGTTGATTTTCCACAAAGATCAGGAGCTTTAAAACAATTTGTTACCCAAATATTGGGACCTAACGATGATATTACTCATTTTGAGTTTTCGAAAAAACATTTCAGAAATAGTGCAACAGCAGTTGTAGGAATTGAATTAAAAGAAGCATCTGATTTAACCATTTTGGTAGAAAGGATGAAAAAGTATAATTTTAAATTCGATTATATAAATGATAAAAAGAACCTATTTCAGGTTTTAATATAAAATTGCTAAAAAAGAAAATTATAATGAATAATAAAAGTTCTCTTATTCCTAAGGAATTTCAAATCAAACCTTTGAGTTGTGATGAATACCTTGTTAATGGTGTAATCGAAAAGTGGAAAGGTAAAACTTCAGAAGTTTATTCGGTAATTCCTACAGATGGAAAACCGACTCTTCTAGGTACAATCCCTGACATGGAAACTGAAGCTGCTTTGCAAGCTTTGGAGGCTGCAAAAAATGCATTTAAGAGAGGTCAGGGTCTTTGGCCAACCATGAAAGTCGGAGAAAGACTTAAATGCATGGAGAAATTTGTAAAAAAAATGGTATTTCACAGGGAAGAAATTGTTAAACTTTTAATGTGGGAGATTTGTAAAAATAAATCTGATTCCTACAAGGAATTTGACCGAACGGTTGATTACATAAATGATACTATAGAAGCTTATAAAAATTTAGATCGCAAAGGGGCAAAGTTCGATCAAGAGGGAGGTGTTTATGCTCATATACGTCGTGGACCTCTGGGCGTAGTTTTGTGTTTAGGCCCGTATAATTACCCACTTAATGAGACATTCTGTTTACTTATTCCAGCTATTATTATGGGTAATACAGCTATTTTTAAACCTGCAAAGCATGGTGTTTTGTTGATTGCTCCGCTTTTAAAAGCTTTTCAAGAAAGTTTCCCCCCAGGAGTTGTTAATATTTTATTTGGTAGAGGAAGAAAAATTGCCACCCCTATAATGAAAACTGGTTTTATAGACGTGTTAGCATTAATAGGGCACAGTTCATCTGCTGTTTCACTTCAAGATCAGCATCCTAACAAAAATCGTTTACGCTTAGTGCTTGGTCTTGAGGCAAAAAACCCAGGTATTATTCTTCCTGATGCAGATATAGATCATACTATTAAAGAATGTATTTCAGGAACATTATCTTACAATGGACAACGCTGTACAGCACTAAAGGTTCTGTATGTGCATCAATCAATAGTAGATGAATTTAATCGTCGTTTTTCAGATGCAGTAGATCAATTAAATTTTGGGATGCCATGGGAAGACTCTTTTCTAACACCATTACCAGAGCCATCTAAACCAGCATACATTCAGGAGTTGATATCAGATGCAAAATCTAAAGGTGCTAAAGTTTTAAATAAAAGAGGAGGTGAATTATCTGAAAATTATTCTTTCCCTGCTGTTATGTATCCAATAACTGATGATATGAATCTTTATCATGAAGAACAATTTGGACCTGTAATTCCAATTATTTCATATAAAGAAATTGATGAGCCATTGGATGCGATGGCAGCTTCAGAATACGGACAACAAGTTAGTTTATTTGGTAATGATGTAACCAAATTAGCACCCTTAGTTGATACTCTTGCAAATCTTGTTTGCCGTGTAAATCTTAACTCAGCATGTCAAAGAGGACCAGATGTTTATCCTTTTACCGGAAGAAAGAATTCAGCTGTGAGTACTTTAAGTGTTTATGATGCATTGCGTTCATTTTCAATTAGAACCTTTTTGGCTTCAAAAAACACTCCCTATAATAAAGAGATTCTTGAACAACTGCTTAATTCAGACAAGTCAAACTTTGTTTCAACAGAATACTTGCTATAAAATCTCAAAATGCATCTTTATCAAATACAATATTTGTGAGAAAATTAATTTTACTAGTACTGTGTATTTTATTCTCCTCTTGTTCTTTGATGAAAAAATACCCTGTTGAGGACCGCGCATGGGCATTTCCCGAAATTGAAGTTTTTGAAAAATTAGATTCCCAAGTAAATTATCCTGACGATGCTATACTTTTTATAGGAAGTTCGAGTATTCGTCTATGGAAAACCCTAGATAAGGACATGGAGCCCTATAATGTAATTCAAAGAGGTTACGGAGGAGCTAATTTTAGAGATGTTATTTATTTTACTGAAAGAATTCTTGCTGATCACAAATTAAAAATGGTGGTTTGTTTCATAGCAAATGATATTTCAGGCTCTTCAGATGATGGATCCCCAAGAGAGGTGCTAAGATTATTTAAATTATTTATAAATCAAGTTCGTTCGAAGCATCCTGAAATTCCCATTATGCAAATATCAATCACACCTACTAAAAGTAGATGGGAGTATTGGAAAAAGATTAATAAAACCAACGATTTAATAAAAACTTATTGTTTAAAAAAAGAAAATCTTTTTTTTATTGACACAGTAAAAAGATTTTTAAATGATGAGGGAAAACCCAAGACAGAGTGGTTTGTGAATGATCAATTACATTTAAATAAACTTGGTTACGCTGAATGGAGTAATATTATTAAAGATGCAATCAGTCGAGAAATTCCATTACTCTAGATTTTTTCAAAACTAGAAAAAATAAATTTCTGTTCTGTTTTAAATGGAGTGTGATGTGTTAAATATTTACATTTTATTGGATTAAAGAATTCTTGAAAGCTATTTGAAATAGTATCACAACTATATTGAGTAACGGGAAGGCCACTGCATTTTAAAGGACCCTCTTTAGAGAAAGTCCCTAACACTAAATATTTATTAACCCATTGATTTACAATTTTTTTGTAATAACTAATATCTTCTGGACTAGTTAGGAAGTGGAACGAAGCTCTATCGTGCCATAGGGCATATTTTTTTTTGGGTTTAAAATCTAAAACATCACAGACAATCCAACTTATATTTTTTGAATTGACGCCTAATCTTTTTTTTGTACGGTCAAGTGCTTTATTTGAAATATCTAAAACACTTATGTCCTTATATCCCTTTTCAAGTAGGACATCTACTAATCTACTGTCACCTCCACCTATATCAATTACTGGTAGGTTAGTATCAAGATTTAAAGCATCAATAAAATCAACAGAGTTCTTTGGGTATGTTTCAGTCCAACTTACTTCTTCTGGAGTTTTAGTTCCAAATATATTTTCCCAGTGATCTTCTTTTTTAAACATAATTATAAATTTAACCAATAATTAATTTTTAGAGTCAAATTCCAACCGGTTGAGACTGAAGGTACACTTATTTGATTACTATTAAATACTAAAAAAATATCTGATGCGGGCTTATAGCGCCATTGAAATCTTGAATTAAAATTCCAAAGGCCTAGTTGTTCGTTGTATTGAAATAGATTAGAGAAGAAAATTGTATTTGTAAAAGTCAGATTTCCTTTTATACCTAAAAGCCAAAAAGAGTTTTTGTTCCATGGGGCCACAAGATTAATTTGATTGAAATTTACAACTGAGCTAAGCTCAAAAAAAGGTTGAAAGCGATACCCAAACTCCCCCAGAAACGCAGACCGCTTACCTTCATTATAATAACCACCAGCAATTGTTTCTAATGAATATGTAAATCTATTTTGTGGTTTTGAATAATAAGAGATCATAAAACTATTCCATCTATGATCAGATCCTTCTTCAAGATAGGCAATTCCAGTGCGCAAGGGATCGAAATCGGAAAGCAACTGTATAAACTGATCTTGAAAACCTATTGAAAGTTTACTTCTATTTTTAAAATTTAATAAATATTTAAGAGATGTTGATTTGTCTTTATTATCCCATTCAGTATTAAAAAAATAAGTTTGTGAAATACTTGGTCCATGCGATAATAGTTTTGTTTCTCCCTTAGTATAAACAAGATGTCCTCCATTTGCTTGCAGTTTGTTATAGTTCTTTCTAGGTATATATCCAACCTCTGCCGTATAATCACCTGATATGAATTCTTGTTGTACCCTCCATTTCCATCTTGTGGATTGATATCCAATATGAGATGCAAAAACATTTCCCTGTTTTTCTTTCACAGGGCTAAGCGAGCTTAAAAGAAGAACCTTACCATTCCATAAGTTGTCTTCAGAAAAATAATTGTATTCTAATCCAATATTTCGGTTGTAGCGATTATTGATTATGGATTTTTCTGAATGATTGATTTTTTGTTTATTTATGAAAATAAAATTTATGTTGGAGCGGTCTAATACTTTTCGTTGCAGTGTAAAAACACCAAAATTTTCTGCTGATAAATCTTGACTTTTATCTTTTTGTGTCTGAATATCCATAACTCCTAATCTCCAATTTTTGTCTAAATTACCACTCATTCTAATCCCTCCAATTATTGTGGTATTTAATCCAATTCTTCTTGAAAAGAAAGGTCGAATAGTTTTATATCCAAAATTTGAAAAAAGATCTGCATTTTCTAAAAAGAATTGTCTTCTTTCAGGGAAGAAAAGTTCAAAACGATCAAGATTAGTTACTTGCTGATCTACTTCCGCTTGAGAAAAATCAGGATTTACAGTCACATCTAGATTTAAAGCCGAGGTTAAATTAAATTTTAAATCGCCTCCAATTTTGAGGTTATTATTTTGAGGATTTGTATTTACTTTAGAAAGGTTATTTGCACTGTAAGGTATCAATGAAATATTGTTATCTTGTTTGGGAGGGTCACTCTTCCAGATTAGAGCTCCTGCATATGCAAGTGAAACCGAAGGGAATTGTCTAGGCACTGGAGCCCAACTAGATTTTTCACTCGCTTTTAAATCTAGCCTACTAAAATTGATTCCCCATTCTAAAATCGTTTCGTCATATCTAATTGATTTAAATGGAATTGCAATTTCACACACCCACTTTTCTTCATCAAATTTAACTTCAGAGTACCATTTTGTATCCCAATTTAAATCAACCATTCTACCATCATACATAGTTCCATCCCACTGAGCTCCATAAGCGTTTAATCCAAAAGCAAAACCTGTACTTTGATTATTAAAAGGATCAATGGCTACTAGAAAATTATCATTTTTGCCAAAAGAGAAATCTCTTTTTAACGATTCCACTACATAATTACCTCTTATTGAATTATTAAAGAAAATTATTCCTATGTAGAGGAATTCATCGTCAAATGATACTCTTGCTTCTGAGAATTGAGTCGCCTTTCCAGTATCCAAGGGAGTAATCATGAAAAAATCTTTTCCAACGGCAACTTCTTTCCATGTTTTTTCATCAAGTACACCGTCAATTTTAATTTTTTCTTCTGTTTTGATAATTGGAAGACGATATTTTTCAAAATTGATTTGTCCAAAGCCAGTTTGATAGTAAATACAAACAAGAAAAAAATATTTAATTTTATTCAAAGAATTATTTTATTGTTATTTGACGAATAATTATACTTCAGACACAAAACTATCCCACTGTTCAGAAAATGTAGACCAGTTGTATTTTATCGATGTTTTTCTCATGTTTTCAGAATAATTGTTGATATTATTTTTATCCAAAATTTTATAAATACCCTCAGCAATAGATTTAGAATCTTTTTTTACTGTAATGCCGGTATGGTCAGTAATAATTGTTGATTTTAAGCTTTCAATATCTGAAACTAAAAGTGGCTTTTGGTAATAATAAGCAATTGGGGTTACTCCACTTTGAGTTGCTTTATGATAGGTTTGAGCAACTATATCACAGGCTGAAAATAGAAGTTGAATATCAATTTTATTTTTGAAATTAAAATCTAAGATTATACGCTTACCTAGATTTAGCTTTTCAACAATTTCAGTATATTTATTTTTATCCTCATAACATTCTCCAGCGACGTAAAGTTTAATGTTTTTGTCAATTAGAGGAGCTTCATTAAATGCTTTTATCAATAGTTCAAGACCTTTATATTTTCGAATTAAGCCAAAAAATAAAACATACGGAACGTCAATTTCCCAATTCAGTTTAAGTCTTGCTTGTTTTTGATCTAGAACAGGTAGTAAATTATTATTAATTGGATGGAATCCAGCCCAAACAGGACCATCGAAATTATCTTTAATTTGATTAGCAACAAACAAAGATAGAGTACTCATGCAATCCAAATATTTTGAAAATAGTAAATTTAATTTTTTGTCAATCCAACTTGTTTCGTGCGGAATCCAATTATCTACTATAGCAACTTTTTTAATAGAATTGGGTAAATTTCTAGCTATCCATGCATAACACAAAGCAAGAAAAGGAGTATAATATCTAAATACAACGACCTTTGGTGCTCTTGAACAAATATATCTTATTGTTCTAATCCATTTCGTTGGATTGTATGCATGTATTTGTTGTGTAATAGTTAGTCTTTCTGGAATATTCTGATCGCTAAGTTGTGTTTTTCCTGGAAAAATAACTTTAGGGTAAAGTTTTGTAAAAGTTAATAATTCAATTTCTTTCCCTCTTTTTTGAAGTGCTCTCGCTAATTCATGTTGGGTATCAGCTATACCTCCTCTAAAGGGATATGCAGGCCCTATTATGAGATAATCCAAATGATTTTTAGCCATTATGGTAAGACTAATTTCCTGCTGGGTTCTTTAATCCTTGCCCAAATACCAACTAAAAAAGTAAATATAAAATAACCTATCAAGGAATTTAAAATCAAAGGTGAAGTAGATTCTAAAAATTGAATTTGAGTAAAAATGACAAATATTATACTAAATGCTCCTCTAAAAATTTCAAGCATTGGAGCCCACGAATAATAATCCATTAGGGAAGTAAATCCAAAAATTGAAAAAAATATTAATAAACTTAAAGTAATTTGTAAGTTGAAATTAAGATCACTGAATTTTGACAAAAAGAAGAAAAGCATTAATGTTATTGCTAAAAAATGAACTACAGCTATTACTTTCCAGTTAAAGTTATAAGTAGGCTTGTATTTTTTATTTTCATCACTTTCACGTGAAATGACAGGAAATATTTTTGAAACATCTTGGGGTCTCCATCCAGTAGGCATAAACCAAATACGAAGTTTATCTTTCCATTTACGTGTGTGCCATGCATCACGGGATAATAAATAAAGATGTTGGAAGTTAATCCAAATTGGGTTCCAACTCATAGCTGGTTTTAATGTACCGTAAACCGGTGGTTCATCTTCTAGTTCTTCTTGGAAAGTGCCAAACATACGATCCCAAATACAGAAAACAGCGGCTAGATTTTTATCAATATAAATTGGATTTATTGCATGATGAACACGATGTTGAGATGGAGTCACAATTATATACTCGAGAAATCCAAGTTTTCCGATATGTTTAGTATGATACCAAAATTGAGCAAATAAGTGTATAGGAGTCAATGTCATTATGATTTCTGAAGGTACACCCAAAAAAGCAGCTGGAATTAGGAATAACGCTCCAAAACCTATGATATTTGATATACTTTGTCTTAATGCACATGCAAGGTTATATTCTTCACTACTGTGATGAATCAAATGTTGATTCCAAAAGATGTTTACTTTATGATTAAGAAGATGAACTAAATATGAAGCAAGGTCTATGCATATAAAAGCAATAATATATACTCCTGTTGTGCTTTCGATTTCCCAATATGCAATTTTTTCAAGTAAAAAAGGGTAGGATATCAGGATTATTCCAAGACCAAGAACATCCTTAAGAATATTAGTCATACCCGAGCTGAGACTTGCCAATGTATCCATAAAAACATAAGATTGTTTTTTTGTAAGATGGCCATATAAAATTTCTATTAAAACTAAAATTAAAAAACCGGGAACTGCCCATAGTAATATAGAAGCATATGTATTCATAAAAAACTCAAATTTTGCTAAAAATAGGAAATTATGAACTAATTACCCATTTTCCCTGTCTAACTAGGATTTCAGCTTGTTTATATTTTACAATTTTAGTTTCTCCTGTAGTAATATTTTTAATCGTAACTTTTTCATTACGACCGATTTTAGGTTGATCTCTAACTATTGTTTCAATGGTTTGTCGCTGCGATTGACTTGCTCCTGCACCTACAGAACGAGCTTTTTGAGCTAATTCTTCAGTATTGAGTACATCATCCTTAGAAGTTTTTAGTTTTTGCTTCGATGTTATTCTTTTTGCCTCTTGAATATTAGCTTCTTTTTGGTTTGGTAAACCTCCCTTTATTAAAAAAGACAGAACTTCTTTATTTAGGCTATTTAGCATAGCTTTAAAAAGCTCAAATGCTTCAAATTTATAAATTAGTAGAGGGTCTTTTTGCTCATGAACTGCTAGTTGAACTGATTGCTTGAGTTCATCCATTTTTCTTAAATGGATTTTCCACGCATTGTCGATTAGTGCCAGAGTTATATTCCGTTCAAAGTCATCAATTAGACTTTTACCCTCTGTTTCATAAGCTTCTTTAAGATTCGTGACTACATTCAGAGATTTTACTCCGTCTGTAAATGGAACAACAATTCGTTCAAATTTATTATCAGGTCGTTGATAAACATCCCTAATAACAGGATAAGCGATATTAGCGTTTAGGTTTGTTTTTTCATTATAATGATTTAATGATGAAGTGTAAAGATCGCTTATTAAATCATTTTCTGTTTTTTCTAAAAAATCACTTTCACTTATAGGAGCTGTCATCGAAAAGGTACTTATAATTTCAAATTCAAAGTTTTTAAAGTCTTTAGAAGACTTATTATTTAAAACTATATCCTCACATGTATCATAAAGCATATTTAAAACATCTAACTTCAAACGCGAACCCTCAAGAGCATGTCTTCTTCTTTTATATATGACCTCACGTTGCGCACTCATCACATCATCGTATTCTAATAGACGTTTACGAATTCCAAAATTGTTTTCTTCAACCTTTTTTTGAGCACGCTCAATTGATTTTGTCATCATCGAGTGTTGAATGACTTCACCTTCTTCCAGACCCATTCGATCCATAACTTTCGCAACACGCTCTGATCCAAAAAGGCGCATTAGGTTGTCTTCTAGAGAAACAAAAAATTGAGAACTCCCTGGGTCTCCTTGTCTACCGGAACGTCCACGAAGTTGTCTGTCAACCCTTCTAGAGTCATGACGCTCGGTACCTACAATAGCTAGTCCACCAAAGTCTTTAACTTCTTGAGATAGTTTAATGTCAGTTCCACGACCGGCCATATTTGTAGCTATTGTTACTACTCCTGGATTTCCCGCTTCAGCAACAATATCAGCTTCTTTTTTGTGCATCTTTGCATTAAGTACATTATGCTTAACCTTTCGTATGTTTAACATTTTACTCAATAATTCAGAAATTTCAACAGATGTAGTTCCTATCAATACAGGCCTACCTTCATTTGAAAACTCACTCACTTTTTCGATTACAGCATTGTATTTTTCTCGTTTAGTTTTATAGATTAAATCGTCTTCATCTTTTCTGGCAATTGGTCGGTTAGTTGGTATTTCAATTACATCTAATTTATAAATTTCCCAAAATTCTCCGGCTTCAGTTATCGCCGTTCCAGTCATTCCAGAAAGTTTATGATACATGCGAAAATAATTCTGTAAAGTAATTGTGGCATACGTCTGTGTAGCTGCTTCAATTTTTACATTTTCTTTGGCCTCAATGGCTTGATGAAGACCATCGGAATATCTTCGCCCTTCCATAATTCTTCCAGTTTGTTCATCAACAATTTTAACTTTGTTATCCATCAATACATACTCAACATCTTTTTCGAAGAGAGTATAAGCTTTTAATAATTGATTCATACTATGTATACGCTCACTTTTGATATCAAAATCTTTAAAAAGTTCTTCTTTTAAGGCTGCTTCTTTTTTTGAGTCATATTCATTAGATTCAATTTTAGCGATTTCAATTCCAATATCTGGTAGAACAAAAAAATTAGCATCTGAATTGTCTTCAGAAAGCATTTGAATACCTTTTTCAGTGAGATCAATTTGATTATTTTTTTCATCAATAACGAAATATAAATCTTTATCAATAATATGCATTTCACGATTATTATCTTGCATATAGTGGTTTTCAGTTTTTTGTAAAAGCTGCTTGACACCTTCCTCACTTAAAAATTTAATCAAGGCCTTATTTTTTGGTAAACCTCTAAAAACCCTCAAAAGTAAAATGCCTCCATCAGTTGTATCACCTTCTCGAATTTTAGCTTTTGCTTCAGCTAGAACCCCTGTAAGTAGACTTCGTTGATTATTTACCAAACTATTCACATTAGACTTTAAAACATCAAATTCATGTCTATCTCCCTCAGGTGTTGGTCCTGAAATAATTAAGGGTGTCCTTGCATCATCAATTAATACAGAGTCTACCTCATCAACTATTGCATAATTATGTTTGGGTTGAACCAAATCTTCAGCTGTATGAGCCATATTATCTCTCAAATAATCAAAACCGAATTCGTTATTTGTACCATAAGTGATGTCGGCTTGATATGCTTTTCTTCTTTCACTGCTATTAGGTTGGTGGTAATCAATACAATCAACACTTAACCCGTGGAATTCAAATATGGGTGCCATCCATGCACTATCACGTTTAGCTAGATAATCATTTACTGTAACCAAGTGAACTCCTTTTCCAGTCAGTGCATTGAGATAAACTGGTAATGTTGCTACTAAAGTTTTTCCTTCTCCGGTTTGCATCTCTGCAATTTTACCCTGATGGAGTGCTATTCCCCCAATTAGTTGGACGTCGTAATGAATCATATCCCAGACTATTGGTTTGCCCGCTGCATCCCAAGAATTTGACCAAATTGCCTTATCTCCTGTTAGTTGGACATATGATTTTGACTGAGATAGCTCTCTGTCATAAGAGGATGCTGTTACCTCCATCTGTTTATTAGTTACAAAACGACGTGCAGTTTCTTTGACAACTGCAAAGGCTTCGGGGAGTATCGAATTAAGTATATTCTCAGTATTTTTTTGTGACTCTTCTTTTTCTTGATCTATTTGTTTATAAATCGATTCTTTTTCGTCAAGGTCACTTGTATTCACAACTTGTTTCTCAAGACTTTCTATGTTTTTTGAAAAGCTTTGATTTTCTTGTGATAATAAGGATTTGAATTGTGTAGTTTTTTCTCTAAGCTGATCATTGCTAAAAGACTCGAAATTTTTCTGATAATCGTTGATTTTACTGACTAAAGGAGTAATTTTTTTTAAATCCTTTTTTGTTTTATCTCCAACAAAAGTTTTTATTATACTGTTTAAAATACTCATAATCGATTTCAGAATCTATTTTAATCTTTCAAAGTAACTAAAAAAAAAGTCTCAATTATGAGACTTTTAATTTCATTTTTAAATCTTAATATTCGTCTTCATTCCAAAGGTAGTCCTCTTCAGTAGGAAAGTCTGGCCAAATTTCTTCTATGGATTCATAAATATCCTCTTCATCTTCAATTGATTGAAGATTTTCTACAACTTCAAGAGGAGCTCCAGTCCGTATAGAGAAGTCTATTAACTCGTCTTTAGTTGCTGGCCAAGGGGCATCACTTAAATATGAAGCTAATTCTAATGTCCAATACATAATCAAATATTATTTTGCAAAAATAAATTTTTAAATATATTACGCAACCTTTTAATCAAATTTGTTGCCGTTCCATTTAATTTCCTCAATATTTAATTCATTTGCAAAAGATCTAGAAAGAGTAAAAAGATAATCTGATAAACGGTTTATATAAGCTATAAGTATAGGTGAAATTTTGATTTCTTGATTAAGTTCTGTAATATTTCTTTCTGCTCTTCTGCAAATACATCTTGCAATATGGGAATACGAAATTTGGATATGCCCGCCTGGAATTACAAAGTTTCGAAGTGGAGTTAGTCTAGCTGTAAGTTGATCAATTTCATTTTCAACAAAAATTATATTTTCTTTATCTAGCGGCTTTAAATTTGATGGAAAATTTTTTTCTTTATCAATAGCCAATTCTGCAGCAACAACCATTAACTGTTTTTGAATTTTGGTCAAGGTTTTTTTAATATCTTCAAAACTAGTTGTATCTCTAACTAATCCCAACCAGGCAATTAACTCATCAATAGCTCCGTAAGCTTTAATTCGTTTATCATGTTTTGGAACTCTTTTTCCTGAAATTAGGCTAGTAAAACCATCATCTCCCGTTTTAGTATAAACTTTATTTTCATTCATTTTCCTACCACATTTATTAAAATAATAACAATAACTGATTATTTAATAAAAGTATTACTATTATTATTATTATTAGGTCTCTAAATCTCTCTAATTCTATGTTAAAGTTGAATTAGGCGGAATAACTCCCCCAGCACCTTGAGCTCCATAACCTAATTGACTTGGAATTACAAAACGAGCAGAAGAACCTTTACTAAGCAGCATTATTCCTTCATCCCATCCCTTAATTACTTGACCTATTCCAACTGAAAACTCAATTGGCTCATCACGTTGATATGAAGAGTCAAAAACAGTTCCATCAACGAGTGAGCCCTTGTAATGGACTGAAACCTTAGAACCTTTAGAGGGTGTTGAGCCAGAACCTTGTTTATTTATAATATAAAATAAACCGCTTTCTGTTTTCTTCATGCCTGCAGTTAACGACTCAATAGCTTTTGCAGCTTTTGCATTAGCTGCTTTTAAGCGAGCTTCACCATTGGCATTAAATTCATTAAATGCAGTTTCAGCATCCCAACTTTCAGCGTCTCCTCCATGATATTCTATAGCTATTGATTCGATTACATCTCCTTGAACTATTTTATCAACGACATCTTGACCCTCTTCAACATATCCAAAAACAGTATGTTTTCCATCAAGCCAATCAGTAGGCCCATGTGTAATAAAAAACTGACTGCCATTTGTCCCAGGACCTGCATTAGCCATTGAGAGCGTCCCTGCTCGGTCATGTTTTAAGTCTTGGTGAAACTCATCATCAAATTTATAGCCTGGTCCACCAGAGCCAGAACCTTGAGGGCATCCACCTTGTACCATGAAATTGGGTATAACGCGATGAAATTTTATTCCATCATAATATGGTTCCCCAAGATTTTTATGAGTATTTTTTTTTATTCCTTCTGCCAAACTCACAAAATTTCCTACCGTTCCCGGTGTTTCTTTGTAAGTAAGCTTTAATAAGATTGAGCCTTTGGATGTTTTCAAACTAGCATAAATGCCTTTCATAACGATTAAATTTGGTGGTAAAGATAATAATCCTCATTAATCAAAGATGATTAATTCGCAATTTCACTAATAAACTTTAGACGGTACAAACGGAGTTCTTCCTCTTCATAATCTCCTTCGAAAGCATCAATTGCATTGGATATTGAATCAGATTCTGCTTCAATAAAATAATCATAAAGCTCTTCAGTTTGATCCTCATCAAAAAGATTTTCCAAGTAATAATCAATATTAAGTCTTGTCCCTGAAAATACTATGGTCTCCATCTCAGTTATTAGTTTATCCATGCTCATTCCCTTGGCATCTGCGATATCCTCAAGTAATAATTTTCGATCAATCGTTTGAATTAAAAAAAGCTTGAGTGCTGAATTAATTCCTGTACTTTTAACAACTAAATCATCAGGTCTAATAATATTATTTTCATCAACATATTTCTTTATAAGGTTTATAAATTTTTCTCCGTAACGTTTTGCTTTTCCCTCGCCAACTCCGTTAATATTAGTTAATTCATCATGCGAAATAGGGTATTTAAGGCACATCTCTTCCAAAGAATTTTCTTGAAAAACAGCATATGGAGGAACCTGATTAATTTCAGCCACATTTTTTCTTAAACTAATTAAAAGCTTCATTAAACTATCATCTAAAATGACAAGAGGTTTATTTTGAATAATTTGTGATATCTCATTTTCTTCATATTTATGATCTTCAGTCATCATAAAACTTGAAGGTTTTTTTAAAAAAGATTTTCCTCTAGCTGTAATTCTAATAATACCGTAAGATTCAATTTCTTTTATTAAAAATCCTGCAACTAGGGCTTGACGTATAAGAGCCATCCAAAAATTTGAATCTTTTGAAGCTCCACTTCCAAAAACATCTAAAAATTCGGTTTTATGAGATTGAATAACTGCATTTTTTTTTCCTTCAAGAGTTTTGACTATCTCATTTGCCTTGTAGATCTCCTTAGTCTGAATTATAGCATTTAACAATTGAATTAATTCTTTTTTTGCTTCAAATTGCTTCTTTGGATAACGCATATTATCATCCATATCACCACCTTCACCCATTTTATTGTCATACTCCTCTCCAAAATAATGAAGAATAAACCTTCTTCTCGATATTGAAGTTTCGGCATAAGCAACCATTTCTGAAAGTAGAGCCATTCCAATTTCTTGTTCGGCAAGAGGCTTGCCTGACATGAATTTTTCTAATTTTTCGATATCCTTGTATGCATAAAACGCTAGACAATGTCCTTCGCCTCCATCACGGCCAGCCCTTCCTGTTTCTTGATAATAACTCTCAATACTTTTAGGGATGTCATGATGAATTACAAAACGAACATCTGGTTTATCTATACCCATGCCAAATGCAATTGTAGCTACAATAATATCGCAATCGTCTTTTAAAAAATAATCTTGATGGGAAACTCTGGTTTTAGAATCTAGTCCTGCATGGTATGGTAGTGCATTAATTCCATTTACTTGAAGGGCTTGTGCCAATTCTTCTACTCTTTTCCGAGATAAACAATAAATTATTCCTGACTTGCCATTGTTTTGCTTTACAAATTTAATAATATCAGAATCAACCTGATTTGTTTTTGGTCTAACCTCATAATATAGATTTGGCCTATTAAATGATGCCTTAAATACTTTTGCATTTGGAATACCCAAGTTTTTCATTACATCCTCTTGAACCTTTGGAGTCGCAGTTGCAGTAAGTGCTATAATGGGTATAGTCTGCTCAAACTGCTCAAGAATGATTCTAAGATTACGGTATTCAGGCCTAAAATCGTGTCCCCATTCAGAAATACAATGAGCCTCGTCTACGGCTAAAAAAGAAATTCTTACAGATTTAAAAAAATCAATAGTATCTTTTTTAGACAGAGACTCTGGAGCGACGTAAAGAAGCTTAGTTATACCATTTAAAATATCATTTTTTACCTGATTTGTTTCTGTTTTGTTTAAAGAAGAATTTAAAACATGAGCTATACCATTATCTGATGAAATCCCACGAATTGAATCTACTTGATTTTTCATTAAAGCTATAAGTGGTGAAACAACAATAGCTGTTCCATTATTTATTAATGCTGGCAATTGATAGCATAGTGACTTCCCACCACCAGTAGGCATAATAACAAAGGAATCTTGTTTTTTTAAGACATTTAAAATTACTGACTCTTGAAGACCTTTAAAGGTTGAAAATCCAAAAAGGCTTTTAAGTTGAATTTTAATTTCATCTTTATTCATTAAAATCAAATAAGATTAATTTTTAAGGATCTTTTAAATGTAATATACCAATTTTAAAAGGGAAATACAAGATTTAAGAAAAACTAAATACTCAAAATATTAACTACTTATTATGTTAAAAAATAATTCAGGATATTATTTGTTTTTGATATTTTTACCAATGATTTCATTTACTAAAAACAACAATCCATGAGTGCCAATCAACCAAAAGATGAAATGTCATTTTTAGATCATCTTGAAGAACTTCGATGGCATCTTATTCGTTCAGTAATTGCAATTTTAATTGTAGCAACGGTTGCATTTGTTTTTAAAGATTTTATTTTTGATGTAATACTTTTTGGTCCCAAACAAAAAGATTTTGTTACCTATCGCTGGTTTTGCTCTATATCGCAGACTTTAGGTCAAGGAAGTAGTTTTTGCATAGATGATTTACCTTTCAGAATTCAAAGTCGAACAATGGCAGGTCAATTTTCAGCTCACTTGTGGACATCAATACTTGCCGGTTTCATTATTGCTTTTCCTTATATTATTTTTGAGTTTTGGAAATTCATTAGCCCCGGACTTTATGAAAAAGAACGTAAAAACGCACGTGGTTTTATTTTAATTGCCTCAACACTTTTTTTTATAGGAGTGTTTTTTGGTTATTATATTGTAACACCACTATCAATAAACTTTTTAGGTAATTATTCAGTAAGCAGTGAAATATTCAATGATTTTGATTTAAGCAGCTATATAGGCTTACTCAGAGCGTCTGTTTTAGCTTCTGGAATAATTTTTGAATTGCCTATTATAGTTTATTTTTTGACTAAAGTGGGTATTGTAACTCCTGAATTTTTAAGAAAGAATAGAAAAGTTTCACTGGTTTTAG
>CABYBK010000026.1 GCA_902517245.1 uncultured Bacteroidota bacterium
AAAAAAGAAACCTGATACGATAGTTTGGGACGAGGAACAAAAACGTTATTTTGCAAAACTATTGCCCTATTCAAGTAGCATCAGCGGGCCAATCATTGAAGTCCCTAACGTTGATGCTTTCAAAAAAAACGGAATAGATAAAGTGTCCAAAAAATTTCAAGCTGAGCTAACTGACCTTCAAAAAAAAATTCGGTCATTTGTAACTGAAGCAACAGATACGCAGGAAGTATATTCTGCGCATTTTAAATTTGAACCAATTATCGGTGAGACATATTTTCTTTACCAAGGGAAGAAAAACACCTTTCTTTCCCTAATAGAGCCAGTTCATTGGAAAAAAAAGCACTTAGGAACTTTTCGCTTAACTAGCGAATATAAGTGGGAGCGCTTATAAGCCCTTTTTTCTCCTTATTTTTGTTTAATGAAGAAAGATGAGTCGCCAAGACAAAAGAAAATAAATACTGCTCTTCAGCATGAGATTGCTTCCCTTTTACAAGAAGCAATAAGAAAAGCAAATGTTTTGAACTTAATGGTTTCTGTAACCAAAGTTCAAGTCACGTCAGACCTTTCAAATGCTAAAATTTACATCAGTGTGTTTCCTAATGAAAAAGCTTTAAATTATTTTAATAATATTAAAGAAAATTGTTTTCAAATTCGCCACGATCTTTCGCAGAGAATGAAAGATCAACTCCGAAGGATTCCGGAGTTATGTTTTTATTTGGATGACTCCTTGAATTACATTGAAGCCATAGAGAAAGAACTTAAAAGTGGGGACAACCCAATTAGAATTAAGGGAAAAAACAAAAGTAAGTAAAGTTATGTCATATCCTTTTAAGATAGCTTGGCGTTACTTTTTTTCAAAAAGCAACCAAACTGTTATAAATAGGATTAATGCTTTTGCTTTTTTTATGGTTGTTGTTGCTTCATCAACCCTTTTTATTGTATTAAGTGCATTTTCTGGCCTCAAAGATTTTAGCCTTTCTTTTAGTAATACTTTTGACCCTGATTTCGAAATAAAACCGCAGCGTGGGTCATATTTTATTGTCTCTAATGAGGCTTTGAATCAAATTGAAAAAACTCCTCAAATTTATGCGGCTGCCCCGCTAGTTGAAGAAAAAGTCTTTTTGTCTTTTAAAGAAAAAAGTCAGGTTGCTTTTCTAAAGGCTGTCCCTGAGGAATATTTAAAAGTTGTGTCAATAGATAGCTTAATTGCTCTTGGGGACTGGATTTCATATAATGGGCCCGATGTAGTGGTTGGATTTGGCATTGCGGGAAATATGGGCTTGGGAATTTATGATTACAACACATATTTAAATGTTATTGTGCCAAAGAAAAATAAAAAGACCCTCCTTAACAAAACCCCCTTTAATTCTGCTCCGACTATAGTTTCTGGTCTGTATCAAATAAGCGAAGATTTAGATAAAAAGTATGTTTTTTCTTCTATTTCCTTTGGACAAAACCTTTTGGGGCTAGATTCAAACCAATTCTCCTCAATTGTTTTAAAAACATTTCCTGGTGTTGAAAAGCATACTTTAGAAAAAAAATTGTCTGGTCTCTTTAAAAATCCAATAAGAATTATATCCAGAAAAGAGCAAAACACAGCTCTTTATCGTATGTTAAACTTAGAGCATTTAGCAATTTACTTTATCTTTTCTCTTGTTATGATAATCGCCCTATTTAATGTAATTGGTTCACTTATAATGATGATCTTAGATAAAAAACAACAGCTGAAAATACTTTTAACTATAGGTGCAAAAACAAGCGAGATCCATAAAATATTTTTCTTGCTTGGCATGCTAATTTGTAGTGTTGGTGGGTTAATAGGTCTTTTTTTAGGATCAATCTTGGTTACCGTACAGTTTCACTTTCCATTTATTTTTGTTCCTGGAACTAATTTAGCTTATCCTGTTTTATTTGAAGTGAAAAATATTGTTACCGTATTTGGAACTTTAATGATTCTTGGAACTATTTGTACTGCCTGGGCTACTCGTGGGTTAAATAAAAAAATTCAATTATAAAACCTCTTGAGGCACAAATTTTTGAAGCACCTCATTTAAAATATCATATATTTCTTGTGAATGATTTGACGTTACCATTCTTGTTCTATAGGGTTTAAAATTTTTATAGCCCCTAAAATAATTTGTGTAATGCCTCCTTGTTTCCAACACTCCCAATATTTCTCCTTTCCATGCAACAGACATTTCAAGATGCCTTCTGGCAACTGATACCCTCTGTTCAATTGAAGGTGGCGGGAGGTGTGTTCCTGTTTCCATAAAATGCTTCACCTGATTAAAAAACCATGGGTTCCCAATGCTTGCTCTACCAATCATCGCGCCATCTAAACCATAATTGTCTCTCATCTCCATTGCTCGTTCAGGGGTATTAACATCTCCATTACCAAAAACCGGTATATACATTCTAGGGTTATTTTTGACTTTTGAAATATAAGACCAGTCGGCGTCCCCTTTATACATTTGTGCGCGTGTTCGGCCATGGATTGATATTGCTGCACAACCGACGTCTTGAAGGCGTTCTGCCACTTCAAGAATTTTTATGGAATTATGATCCCACCCCAATCTGGTTTTTACTGTCAAGGGAATATTGGTTCTCTTGACCATTGCCTCTGTAAGTTTTACCATCATGGGAATGTCTTTGAGTATTCCTGCTCCAGCTCCTTTACAAACAACTTTTTTTACGGGGCAACCAAAATTAATATCGATAATATCTGGATTTGTTGCTTCCACAATTTCTACAGCACGCAGCATGGAGTCTAAATTAGCTCCAAAAATTTGAATTCCTACGGGGCGTTCTTTCTCATAAATATCAAGTTTTTGAACACTTTTTGCTGCGTCACGTATTAAGCCTTCGCTAGATATAAACTCTGTGTAAACAACATCTGCCCCACCCTCTTTGCACAGTGCACGAAATGGTGGATCACTAACATCCTCCATAGGTGCTAATAGCAGTGGGAATGAATTTAGTTCAATGTTTCCTATATTCACCAAGAGTTGAAATTTTCGTTAAAAGTAACAAAAAGAACGGGCTTGAAAAATTATCCCTATTCCTTACAACAATTATCATTTTCTATAATTAGTTGTTAGGTCATAAAAATTACTTAAAACAAACGACAAACTTGTATCTTTGCAACGCTATGAACGAAGAAGGTTTATGAAAAATATTCGAAACTTTTGCATAATTGCCCATATTGACCATGGAAAAAGCACACTGGCAGATCGCTTACTCGATTTTACCGGAGCTTTATCAGATCGTGAAAAACAAGATCAGGTTTTGGACAATATGGACTTGGAAAGGGAGCGTGGAATTACAATAAAATCCCATGCAATTCAAATGGAATATACCCATGAAAAAGAGACCTACATACTAAATCTTATTGATACACCTGGTCATGTAGATTTTTCATATGAAGTTTCACGCTCAATTGCTGCGTGTGAAGGTGCTTTGTTAATTGTTGATGCTGCTCAAAGTATTCAAGCTCAAACAATTTCAAACCTTTATCTAGCACTTGAAAATGACCTAGAAATCATCCCTGTTCTTAATAAGATTGATTTACCCTCTGCAAACCCCGAAGAAGTAACTGATGATATAGTAAATCTTCTTGGTTGCAAATCTGAAGAAGTGATTCCTGCTTCTGCAAAGACAGGTATCGGTATACAAGAAATATTAAGTGCTATCATTGATAGAATTCCTTTTCCTGAAGGAAGCAGTGACAAACCCCTTCAGGCGCTAATTTTTGATTCAGTTTATAATCCTTTTCGTGGGATTGAAACTTATTTTAGAGTTATTAATGGTACTATTAAGAAAGGGCAAAAGATTCAGTTCATTGCAACGCAAAAAAACTACACCGCCGATGAAATAGGTACATTAAAACTAACACAAGAGCCAAAAAAAGAGATTTGTGCGGGAGATGTTGGATACCTAATTACTGGAATAAAAGAGGCTAAGGACGTTAAAGTTGGGGACACAATAACAAATCCGGAAAACCCAACCAATGTCGCTATTGAGGGGTTTGAAGAAGTAAAGCCAATGGTCTTTGCTGGGATTTATCCAGTAGATACTGAAGACTACGAAGAGTTACGAGCTTCTATGGAAAAACTAAAGCTTAACGATGCCTCTCTAGTTTTTTTTCCAGAAAGCTCTGCTGCCCTTGGGTTTGGTTTCCGGTGTGGCTTCCTCGGAATGTTACATCTAGAAATAATTCAAGAGCGTTTAGAACGCGAATTTAACATGCCAGTGATAACGACAGTGCCTAATGTTTCTTATCAAGCTTTTACTAAAAAAAATCCTGAAGAAATTTTATGGGTTAATAATCCTTCAGACCTGCCAGACCCCTCTGCTCTAGACAGAGTAGAAGAGCCATATATCAAAGCGTCAATTATCACAAAATCTGAATTTGTAGGAAATGTAATGTCTCTCAGTATCGAAAAACGTGGTCAAATAAAAAATCAGAATTATCTTACTCCGGAAAGAGTCGAACTTACTTTTGACATGCCTCTAGCTGAAATTGTTTTTGACTTTTATGATCGTTTAAAAACGGTTTCAAAAGGCTATGCGTCCTTTGATTACAGCCCAATTGGAATGCGTCCTTCAAAATTAGTTAAAGTTGATATTCTTTTGAATTCTAATCAAGTGGATGCTCTTTCAGCTTTAATTCATGTAGATAATGCTTATAACATCGGTAAGAAAATGTGTGAAAAGTTGCGTGAGCTTATTCCTAGACAGCAGTTCGATATTCCTATTCAAGCAGCTATTGGCGCTAAGATTATCTCCAGAGAGACGATCAAAGCTCTAAGAAAAGACGTTACTGCAAAATGTTATGGAGGAGATATTTCACGTAAAAGAAAACTTCTAGAAAAACAAAAAAAAGGGAAAAAGAAAATGCGGCAGGTTGGAAATGTAGAGATCCCGCAGCAGGCTTTTATGGCTGTTCTTAAATTGAATGATTAAATGTCATATTTGAAAAAATTCCTATATTAAATTAAAAAATAATAGGCTTTTCAATATGTCGTTTAAACCCTTTAAAAATTTTCTTTTTGGTTTCGCCTTTTCGCCTTCTTTAAAAGCTAATGTTTATGAAGTTACCCGATTGGCTTCATATTTTAATGCTAATTTAATATTCGTTCACGTCGGGGAAAAAACTAAAGAAAAAGAACTGTCTTTTAAAAATCTATTAAATAAGTCTCCTTTAAAACCAAAGAACATAAAAACCCACTGGACAGAAGGAGACCCTGTAAAAACATTAATTAAAACATGTCTCGACTTCAATATAGATTTACTTTTATTGGGCGCTCTTAAAAGAGAGAAATTAGTGACTTTCTACCTTGGTTCGATAGCTCGTAAATTAACTCGAAGAGCACCTTGCTCTGTCTTGCTAATGTTAAATCCCTCCGTAGAACGTCATCCTTGTAAACATATTGTTGTTAATGGTTTTGACAGTCCTCAAACAAAAGACACCGTGGAGGCCTCATTTTATTTTGGCAATACTATAGGTGCAGAAAAAATCACTCTTGTTGAAGAAATAGATGAATCACGTGTTAATGTATCAGTTAATGATGATAAAAGTTTGCGCGAGGCAACTGTTAAAAAAGAAAAAATAAACAGAGAAGAAAAAATGCGTGTAAGTGATCTTGTCAAAAAAATTCCGCTGGCTCAAAAACATAGTCTAAAATGGGATACTCAAAGTATTTTTGGTAGAAGAGGCTATTCGATTGGTCATTATGCCCGAATCGTTCGTGCTGACCTATTGATCATGAACGCTCAAGAAGAGTCAACTTACATAAATCGTTTTTTCCCAAAAGATTTAGAGCATATTCTTGCCGAATTACCAACAGACGTTCTTATAATTCAATCTTAAAACCTATGAGTAAAAAAAGCGATACTGTTTCTTTTTTCAAGGAGTTGCCTCAAAACATTTTTTCTGGTTTTGTTGTCTCACTTATCGCATTACCCTTGGGTCTTGGTCTTGCAGTAGCATCAGAAGCTCCCCCAATATCTGGAATAATTGCAGCTGTCGCTGGAGGACTAGTAGTTTCGGTTTTAGGAGGCTCAAATGTTACAATAGCAGGCCCCGGAAACGGTCTTGTAATTGTCCTTCTGGGGGCTATTACAACCTTAGGAGGAGGTGACTTATATCAGGGGTATCTTTATACCCTAGCCGCTATAATTTTTTCTGGGATTTTACTTTTCTTTTTTGGTCTATTGAGAATGGGGTCAATGAGTGAGTTTTTCCCGGCAACAGCTCTTCAAGGAATGTTGGCTGCCATTGGAATTGGGATTTTGGCAAAACAATTTCACCTAATGATTGGAATACAGTCTGTTAAAGGAGGAACTATAGAGCAGCTAATAGCTTTTCCTGAATCTATCGCAAATTTTTTATCGTCATATCCTTTTGCGGGAGTTCTTGGTCTTTTTAGTTTGGTTTTCCTTTTTTTGTATAGCAGTATTCGAAATCCATACTTTCATTTGATTCCTGCCCCTATGTGGGTTGTTGTAGCTTCAATTGGAATTGGTTATTACTATAGTTTGGTCTTAAATCAAGGCTCTCCTTTTAGTAAAGATTTACTAATTGAAATTCCAAATAATTTAATTTCAAATTTCCCTAGGCCACAATTTGAAAAAAGCTTTGATCTCAAATTTATTGGGGTAGTATTCTCAATTACTTTGATTGCCGTTATTGAGTCCCTTTTGAGTATAAAAGCTGTTGATAAATTAGATCCTAGAAAAAGAAGGTCTAATGTTAATAAAGATCTTCGGGCGCTCGGCCTCGCTAGTATTGTAAGTGGCTTTTTGGGTGGTTTAAATGTTGTTACTGTTATAGCTCGAAGCTCTGTCAATGCAAACAACGGTGGAACTAACCGTTCCGCAAACTTTTTTCATTCTGCTTTTCTTGTGCTCTTTGTCTTGCTTTTAGGGAAGCAGATTCAAATGATCCCTTTGACTTCTTTAGCGGCTATTTTAGTTTTTACAGGCTATAAACTAGCATCACCTGATAATTTAATCCGCATCTATAAAATAGGTCCAGAACAAGGGCTTATTTTTATAGTAACACTGTTTAGTACATTACTGACAAATTTAATTTCTGGTATTGCTGTTGGTATTCTGTTTACTTTTCTAACTCATCTTTTTTTGATTAAAAAAATCAAAATTTTTACAATTAACCTTTTCAAGCCAAATGTTCTGATGTACCTTGAAGAGCAGACAGGAAATTATTATGTAAGCGTTAAAAACTTTTGCAGTTTTTTAAATTTTTACCGTTTAAAAAAGAAATTAGATCAAATCCCAGAAAGTGAACATGCAATTGTTGATTTCTCGCTCTGTGATTTTGTTGATCATACGGTGATGGAAGGACTCAATGACTATCGTCGTTCTTTTACAAGAAAACAAGGAATCTTTGAAACAATTGGTCTTGACATACATGCGTCCGAAACAGATCATCCTTTTTCCGTTAGAAAAAGCATTCCAATAAGTGCATTAGTCGGACTCCGCAACTCCTTGACCAACCGGCAAAAAGAATTAAAATCACTTGGAGAACAGTTAAATTGGAATTATGATTCTGAAATTGATAATAATCCCAAGGGCCTTGGACGTTTTTTGTTTTTTGAATCAAAAGTCGTTAATTATGCTATTAATAAATTAAAGAACAAAAAAAGTAGCTTCCGCGTCTTTGACCTTTCTTACTCGGAAGGAGTTTTTATAACAAAAGAAGATTTAAAAGCTTCCTTTTTACTTTTTAAAAGTCCAATAACCCTTCCTGTTTTTGTTTTGGATAAAGAGGATCTTAGAACTACTCTTTATAATTTGGCTGGATTTGACGATGTAAACTTTGAAAAACATCCTGACTTTTCAAAACGGTTTCATTTAAGCGGAAATGATAATAAGGCTATCCGAGAAATATTCACTCCGAAATTGATTTATTTTTTTGAAAGCCATCCTGTTTTTCATATAGAATCTAATGGTTCTCATTTGATGATTAAAGGAAAAGACCGTTTGTCTAGTATTCAGGAAATTAAATTAATGTTGAGTTTTGCTGAAGACCTTGCCTTAATTTTGAAAAATAAAACTCCTTTAAGCTGATCTTACAACATCATCTTTGTTTATGTTTTTGTAAATTGTATGTGTAACCTTTTTCCAATATGATATATAAGTTTCAATTATTTATTGCTTTTTGTTTTCAAATCCTTTCTGGTCAAAATACAATTGGATCTCTTGAGGTTTTATCTTCTAAAATGGATAGTCTTATTTCTAAAAACACTAAAATAGAAGTTCTGGCTAGGGGATTTGGGTGGGCAGAGGGCCCTGTTTGGGTGGAAGAACTTGATGGAGTCCTTTTTTCTGATGTCCCTAATAACAAAGTTTATTTGTGGAATGAAGTGCAAGGGCTGACTGTCTTTCTTGATCCTAGCGGTATGACAAATTATGCGCCTAATAATACTTCGGCTGGCTCTAATGGTCTTGCTGTAAATCAAAAGGGTAATTTAATTTTGTGTCAACATGGAGACCGTGCTTTAGCTCGATTAAAAAATTGGAATTTTAAAAATCCTGAGTATAAAATTTTAGTTGATAATTATAAAGGAAAGAGGTTAAACAGCCCTAATGATCTCATTTTTGATAAAGATGGATCCATATATTTTACAGATCCTCCTTACGGTTTAAAAAAAGGTGATGATGATTCTCTAAAAGAGCTTAATTTCAATGGCGTTTACAAATGGAACAAAACAGAGGGTCTTACGCTCCTTCATGATAAAATGACTCGACCAAATGGAATTATCTTGTCACTTGACGAAAAAACAGCTTATGTGGCTAACTCTGACTCTAAAAATGATATCATTATGGCTTTTGATATTAAGAAAAACCATTTTGTAAATGAACGGATATTCTTTGATGGAAATAAATTAAGCGAAACTAGAGAGGGTCTTTTTGATGGTCTAAAAATGCACTCCTCTGGAATCATCTTTGCTACTGGTCCTGGGGGAGTACTACTAATAGACTCTTCAGGAAAGCACTTAGGAACAATAATGCCGGGTAAGAAAACGGCAAATTGTGGATTTGATAAAGATGAAAAATATCTTTATTTGACTTCCTCTGACGTTTTAGCAAGAGTAAAACTGAAATAATGCGACTATACCCTATTGAGGCGGGAAATTTTAAGTTAGATGGTGGCGCCATGTTTGGAGTGGTCCCTAAGCCCCTGTGGAAACTTACTAACCCTCCAGATGAAAACAATAGAATTGAAATGGCTAGTCGCTGCCTTTTGGTTGAAGATGGAAGCCGTTTAATCCTTATCGATACTGGGATGGGTAACAAGCAAAGTGATAAATTCTTTAGTCATTATGGATTGTGGGGTACTCATTCGCTTGATAGCTCGCTTCTAAAATCGGGGTTTCACAGGGATGAAGTTACTGACGTTTTTTTGACCCATCTGCATTTTGACCATTGTGGTGGTGCAGTTAAAAAATCAGAAAAAGGATTTTTTGAACCCGCTTTTAAAAATGCTGTTTTTTGGGTTCACAAAAATCACTGGGAATGGGCTACAAATCCAAATGCAAGAGAAAAAGCATCTTTTTTGTCTGATAACATTTTGCCCCTAAAAAATAGTGGGCAATTAAGGTTCATTGAAGGACAGGGTCCATTGTTGGATAATTTGCATTTACCTTTTTCAATTTATTTGGTTGATGGCCACACTGAAAAGCAAATGCTCCCCATATTTGAATACAAGGGGCATAATTTAATCTATGCAGCAGATTTAATACCAACAGTTGGACACCTTCCTATTGCCTACATAATGGGTTATGATACCCGTCCTTTGATAACATTAGCTGAAAAAACTACTTTTCTTAAAGATGCTTTTAAAAAAAACACCCTCCTTTTTCTAGAGCATGATCCTTATCATGAGCTAATTTCTTTAAAGATGACTGAAAAAGGGGTTAGAATGGATCAACATTTTCGTTTGGATGATTACTTTAGCTAAAAAAAATTTCAGCAATAACTATATTAATTTATGAGACCTCTTTTTTTACTTTTATTTTTTACTCTTGGTTTTTATTCTGCTCAATCACAATATTGGCAACAGTCTGTTAATTATGAAATGACTGTAGCTTTAGATCACGAAACAGCCAATTACTCAGGAACACAAAAGTTAATTTATACTAATAATTCTCCTGAAACACTTCACAAAGTGTTTTATCATTTATATTTTAATGCTTTTCAGCCAGGAAGCGAAATGGCTGTTCAGTTGAGAAACTCTCCTGATCGCAATACAAGATTTAAAGTTAACCTAGATAGCCTAACTAAAGACCAGCAGGGTTTTTTAAGGGTCTCAAATCTAACACAAGACGGTGTTCTTTTAAATCCCGTTAATGCGGAAACTATTCTTGAGGTGCCTCTTAACGAGCCTATCCCTCCTGGCGGATCTTCTACATTTAAACTTAACTTCATTGGCCATGTTCCAGATGTGATCAGGCGTGCCGGGAAGAATTCAAAAGAAGGCGTGGCTTTTTCAATGGCTCAATGGTATCCTAAAATATCAGAATATGACCTTGAAGGCTGGAATGCCGATCCTTACATTGGAAGAGAGTTTCACGGTGTATGGGGCGATTTTGATGTGAAAATAATTATTGATAAAGAATTTATGGTAGCTGCTAGTGGCTATCTTCAAAACTCTGATCAAATAGGAAAGGGATACTCTGATAAAAAACGTCCAAAAACGAAAAAAGGCAAAATTACTTGGCACTTTGTTGCGCCTATGGTCCACGATTTTACGTGGGCTGCAGATCAAGACTATTTACATGATATACACCCGGGACCCAATGGTGTAGACTTACATTTTTTCTATAAAAATAATCCCGAGATTGTAGATAACTGGAAAAAGCTTCAGCCTCACACGGCTAAGATGATGAAGTATTTTAACGAGAAAATCGGTCCTTATCCATATAAACAATATTCTGTGGTCCAAGGTGGCGACGGTGGTATGGAATATGCTATGCTGACATTAATAACCGGAGGAAGAAATTACGAAGGTCTCTTTGGTGTTACGGCCCATGAACTCGCGCATTCCTGGTTTCAACATGTTTTGGCCACCAATGAAACAAAGCATGAATGGATGGACGAGGGATTCACTTCTTTTATCTCAACCCTTGCTGAAAACGAGATATTAGAGCGTGGGCTTGATTTTCCCTTAGAAGGATCATACAGGGGGTATTTTTCTCTTGCTTCTCGCGGTGTTGAAATGCCTCAAAGCACAAATGCAAATCGATATTATCACAACTATGCTTACGAAAGAACCGCTTACAGCAAAGGCGCTGTTTTTCTTGGTCAATTAGCTTACATCGTTGGATATGAAAACTTATTTAATATTTTAAGGGCCTACTATAATGAGTGGAAATTTAAGCATCCTTTACCGAATGATTTTAGACGAATAGCTGAACGTATATCAGGTCTTCAACTACAATGGTATTTAACAGATTGGACGCAAACAACAAACAAAATAGATTATGCCATCTCTGGTGTTGAGGATAAAGGAGAAGGGTCTAAAATTAATCTCACACGAAACCAACTTATGCCGATGCCACTAGAGCTATTAGTAGTTTTAAAAAACGGCGAATCAGAATTGCATTATATCCCAATTTCATTAATGAGAGGTGAAAAAGGAAATCCTTATCCTATAAAGTGGGTGGTTCACCCCGATTGGGCTTGGGCTCATTTGGAATATTCCTTTTTAATAGACCACCCAAAAGAAGAAATCCAAACGATTATTGTAGATCCTAGTGGTTTAATGGCTGATATTGACAAAAGTAATAACTATTATGCCTCCGATTGAAAAAAACAAAAAGATTAAGAGGTTAAAGGGTAAAACTAAATTCGATTTACTTTTTAAAGAAGGGGAAATTAATCACGAAGGTGATTTATTAATGAGAATAAAAAAAGATCCCTCCATGGAGCTTCTCGAAGCAGGCGTATCTGTATCTAAAAAACTTTTCATGCGTGCTGTTGATAGGAACTATATCAAGAGACTAATGAGAGCCTCTCTAAAAAAAATTGAAAAAAACCTCCTTTTTGATGGGCTCTGTTTGGTTATGTATACTGGAAAAGAAATTCCAAAAATTGGCGACCTCTCCAATCAAATGCAAAAACTATTGCGTAAGTATATAGATTAGGAAACTTCCTTTAACATTTCTATGTGTGGGATATCATCCTCTAAATATGATTCCCCTTGCTTTCTAAACCCGTGTTTATAATAAAATTTTTCTAAGTGGGTTTGGGCAGATATTTTAATTGAACACATAGGGTTGTTGGTTTCTAGAAATTTTATGCAAAAGGCCATAAGCTGGTGACCTAATGATTTACCCCTACTTTTTTTCTTAACCAAAACCCTTCCTATTGAAGTGAAATCACTATTAGATTCTCCCCTAACAAAAATTCGGGCATAAGCAACGATTTCATTTTCACTTTTTCCTATTATATGAATGGCGTTCTTATCTTTGCCGTCTATGTCCTGATAGACACAGTTTTGTTCCAAAACAAAGATTTCTGATCGAAGCGCAAAAATATCATGTCCCTCGTCAAGACTTAAGTCTTGATATTTTCTTACATGAAATTTTATCATTTACTACAGGGTATCTTATCAATTCGTGATTGGTGTCGTCCTCCATCAAAATTCGTGTTTATAAAAATGTCTACCATTTCAATTGCATCCTCAATCGATACGAACCTGGAGGGTAAGCTTATTATGTTTGCATTGTTGTGCTGGCGTGCTAACTTAGCTAATTCCTTGTTCCAGCAAAGCGCCGCCCTAATCTCTTGGTGTTTGTTGGCTGTCATGGCTGCTCCGTTTCCGCTGCCGCATATAATAACCCCTAGCTTTGATCTTCTTTTTGTGACGTCATCCGCAACAGGATGAACTAAGTCTGGATAATCAACTCTATAATCTGAGTTTGTACCATGGTTAATAATTAAATGCCCTTTTTTTTCTAAATGATCAACTATTGCTTTTTTATATTTTGGTCCTGCGTGATCATTGCCAATACTTATTTTCATTTTTAATTTAAATTTATGAAAAGATCTACTTATGGTTAAAAAAGGTTAGTTTGTTTATTCATTATTTGTTGACAAAATATAAAATCTTTTATTTTTTTAATTTTTTTTTACAGATTTCACTTTTTATTTAATCTTACAAAAACTTATTATTATTTTTCATCTCTAATCACCACAAAAAAGCAGCTTTTTTAACTAAAAAGAAAACTTTTTTTCCCTTTAGTTATTATCAATTTTCCTTATCAACTGTTTGTTTAAAACCTATTAAGTTACTGATACCCATCATTTAATCATGTTATAACCCTGTTACAAAACGTTAACTGTTTTGTTTTTTTAATATAAACACATTTTTCATAAAATAAATGTTAGCACTATTAACAACCTATATATATAAGCCCTTTTATAATAAAAAAGAAAAATATAATATTTAATAATGTTAATGATGTTAATAAGAGGAGAAAGTTCATTATTGTACATTTGTACGAACCTATTATATATGTCTAAAAAGAAAAGAGAAATTAAAAAATTAGAGAAGAAAATATATTCTTTTTTAAAATCAAATCCATCCAAAATTTACAATTATAAGCAACTATCCTCTTTTTTTGATGTAAAAGATACTAAGACTAGAAATTTCATCATACGGATCCTTTCTGATCTTCAAAAAAAGGGAAAAATAGAACTTAGAGATAGGGGAAGATATTTTTTTGATCAAAATAAGATTCAGACAAAAGAAGGCACATTGAATTTATTGCCAACAGGGAAAGGAGTAATTTCCTTCGTTGAAGAAATAGAAGAATGCATTGTCCCAAAGCGGCACATAAATAAAGGCCTAGACGGAGACACAGTCTCTGTTTCTTTTCATAATAAAAAGAACGGAATAGAAGCTCACGTAGAGAACATAATAACAAGGAAGCGAAATGAATATGTAGGTATATTACAGATTAAAAAGGAATTTGGGTTTGTTCTTTGTAAAAAAGGAAAAATGTATACTGATCTTTTTATTCAAGAAAAAGATACAAGAGGTTTCAAAGACGGGGATAAGGTAGTAGCGATTTTTAGTGAATGGGAAAGAGGAAAAGACTCACCAAACGGTAAAATTATAAAGAGTCTTGGACTACCAGGAGAAAAAGATACAGAAATGCATGCAATTCTTCATGAATACGAATTACCATACGAATTTGAACAAGCAACAGAAAAAGAAGCCATTAGTTTAAGCAGAGAAATATCTCTAGAAGAAATAAAAAAAAGAAGAGATCTAAGAAAAACACTAACATTTACTATTGATCCCATATCAGCAAAAGATTTTGATGATGCAATATCTTTTAAAATTTTAGAAGAAGGCCTATTTGAAATAGGTATCCATATTGCAGATGTATCTCATTATGTTAAGGCAAACAGTCAACTAGATAAGGAAGCTCACGAAAGAGCAACTTCTGTTTATTTGGTAGACAGGGTTGTTCCAATGTTACCAGAGGTATTATCAAATGAATTATGTTCTTTAAAACCAAGAGAAGAAAAATACACTTTCTCGGCTGTCTTTAACATAGACATAAAAGGAAAGATAAAAAAAGAATGGTACGGTAAAACAGTGATATACTCTGACCAAAGATTTTCATACGAAGAAGTCCAACATATGTTTGACAACCACACAAACAAGGTTAGTAAAGAAGTCTCCCTTTCAGGGAAAGAATATAAAGTTGAAGATTCCTGTTTTGAAGCTTTAAATATATTAAATAATGTTGCTAAAGAGTTAAGGGCTGAGCGTTTAAAGAAAGGAGGAATAACATTTGACCGTGTAGAAGTAAATTTTGAATTGAATGAAGAAAATAAACCGGAGAAAGTTTTTTTTAAAACATCAAAAGACGCCAATAAATTAATTGAAGAATTTATGTTGTTAGCAAATAAAAAGGTTTCTTTATTTATGAGCAAAAAGGAAGGCGCTTTCTCCTCTGTTTATAGAGTCCATGACCAACCAGATGAAGAAAAGTTATATAATTTAAAGCAAACCGTCTCAACATTTGGCTATGATTTTAACTTAACAGGAAACAATACAAGCGCTGAAATAAATAGACTTTTAAAAAAATGTAACGGCAAAAAGGAACAAAATATGATTGACACCCTTACCTTAAGATCAATGTCTAAGGCAGAGTACACAACTAACAATATTGGACATTATGGATTAGGTTTTTCGCATTACACACATTTTACTTCACCAATAAGACGCTATCCGGATATTCTTGTCCACCGTTTACTACAATCATTTATAGAAAAAAAAAGAGGACAAAAAAAGGAAATTTTAGAAGACATATGTAAACACGCCTCTTATCGCGAACAGCTGGCAACTAAAGCAGAGCGAGACTCAACTAAGTATATGCAAATGGTCTTTATGGAGGATAAAATAGGAAGGCTTTTTAAAGGAATCATTTCTGGGGTCACTGACCGAGGAATGTATGTAGAACTAGTCGAAAACAAATGCGAGGGAATGATTAGAATAAAAGATTTAAAAAACGATTATTTTAGTTATGATATGCGAACCCATTCAATTATTGGAGAAAAAAGCAAAATAAATTATCGTCTAGGTGACCCTTTGCTTATAAAAGTCAAAAAAGTAGATATAGTTCGCCGCTTCTTAGATTTTTTACCTGCTGAATAAAAAAAATAAGCAAATGAAAAAAATAATTTTCTTCACCTTTCTCATGTGCTTTTTATCTATTTGTTCTCAGGAGACAGAGATTAAAACCCTTACTATGAGCCCTTTTATAGGCCTTAAAGTTTATACAAACATAGATGTCAATTTAATAGAATCAGATGTAAACAAAGCAATTATATCTGGAGAAAACTCAGAATTTGTTGTTTTATCTTCAAAAGGAGGCGTATTAAAAATTCGCGTATCGGGCGGAAATATTTTATCAAGCGGAAGAACAAAAATAGACTTATATTATAGCAAGCAGCTTAATTTTATAGGCGCTTATCAAGGGAGCATTATATATTCAAAGTTTCCAATAAATCAAAACTCTATTATATTGGTATCAAGAGGGAATTCCAAAATTGACCTTGACGTGTATAGCGACTCCCTTGATACAAGTGTAAGTTTTAGCGGAAGAGTTTTTCTTAAAGGCAAAGTTAAAAATCACACCCTGTTTTATGGTACAAGTGGTATTTGTGAGGCAGATAAACTAGCAACAAACCAAACTAAAACTAAAAGCTACGGCGGAGCCTATGCATATATTAATGCAATCTCGTTGATAGAGGCAAATCTTGTAGGAGGAAAACTTAGGGTTTTTGGAAGGCCATTAAAAAGCATAACACAGCAAGCTTTAGGCGCAAAAATAATAACTGAAGAATAAAAAGAGGCATCGAGCGGATTCGAACCGCTGTACAAGCTTTTGCAGAGCTCTGCCTAGCCACTCGGCCACGATGCCATGGCTCAAAAATAGTAATATTAATCGAAAACCGAACTAGTTCTTTTTACTTCTCTTTTTACAGCAACTTCTTCTACATTACCCCCTATAGGAGGATTACATTTGGCTACTTTTACAGACACACTAATAACGGCGGGGTGATCTTTCAACACTTTATTAACAATTCGCTCAGCAACATGTTCTAGCAGCCTAGCCCTTCTGCCCATTTCTTCTTTTACAATATTATATAAACTCACATAGTCAACTGTGTCCTTAAGATTGTCAGTTTCTGTTGAAGTTTTTAAATCCGCCCCAACCTTCATGTTAACAAGGTAATCACTTCCAATCTTCTTCTCTTCATCCATGCAACCATGATATGCATAAAGGCGAATATTTTTCAGATATATTTTTCCCATAACAATAACAAATATAAAGACTGTTTACATCTTTTCTTCCATAAAAGCATTCATTATCTTTACAAGATATAAAACAGGTATGGAGCAGGCTTTACATTTTATTGAACACATCGTTGAGGAAGATTTAAACAGTGGTTATGATAAGGCCAAACTTTGTTTTCGATTTCCTCCAGAACCCAATGGTCATCTTCATATTGGGCATGTTAAGGCAATTTGCCTTAACTTTAATTTGGGGGAGAGATATAATGCTCCTGTTAACCTTCGCTTTGATGATACTAATCCTGCAAAAGAGGAGCAACAATTCGTTGATTCAATTAAAGAAAACATTAAATGGCTTGGATATAACTGGCATTTAGAGTGCTATGCTTCCGATTATTTTGATCAGTTATATTCTTGGGCCATGAAATTAATTGAAAAAGGACGTGCTTATGTAGATTCTCAAACCTCTGACGATATTGCTCTTCAAAAGGGAACACCAACACAACCAGGCAGAAATAGCCCATATAGAGATCGTTCCGTAGAAGAAAACAAACATCTTTTTTATCAAATGAAGGCTGGTAATTTTAAAGAAGGACAACACGTATTACGCGCTAAAATAAATATGTCGTCACCAAATATGTTAATGCGCGACCCAATAATGTATCGCATACTTTACAAGACTCATCATCGAACAGGAGATAAATGGTGTATTTATCCAATGTATGATTGGACTCATGGGCAATCTGATTATATTGAACAAATATCACATTCTCTTTGTACGCTCGAATTTAAGCCTCACAGAGATTTATACGATTGGTTTCTGGACTCCTTGGGCCCATTTAATAGACTAAGGCCTAAACAGAGAGAATTTGCTCGCATGAATCTTTCCTACACAGTAACAAGCAAAAGAAAACTTTTAGAGTTAATAAAAGAGAATTTTGTAGAAAGCTGGGACGATCCAAGAATGCCAACTATATCAGGATTGAGAAGAAGAGGATACACCCCTAAATCGTTGCGTAATTTTGTTGATGCTGCCGGTGTTTCGAAACGGGAAAACATAATTGACATTTCACTTTTGGAACATTCTCTGCGTGAAGATTTAAATAGTATAGCACCAAGAGTTATGGGTGTATTGGACCCAATCAAGCTTACAATAACAAACTATTCTGACGATAAAACAGAACTTCTTGAAGGCGAAATCAATCCTGAACAACCCGAATTAGGAAGCAGAAGCTTTCCTTTTTCAAAACACCTGTTTATCGAAAGAGAGGATTTTAAGGAGACAGCAAACAGAAAGTTTTTTAGGTTAACACTTAACAAAGAAGTTCGCTTAAAGAACGCCTACATTATAAAGGGTGAATCTGTCATTAAAGATAGTGAAGGTAATATTATTGAAATTCTTTGCACCTATGATCCGAATAGTAAAAGTGGAAGCGGAACAGAGTCAAGTAAAAGAAAGGTAAAAGGAACGTTGCACTGGGTATCTCAAGCAGAGGCTTTGGAAGTTCAAGTACGTTTATACGACCGCCTTTTTAATGTCCCAGCACCAGACCAAAATAAAGACATTAATTTTAAAACTTTTATTAATCCACATTCTTTAAAAACCATTAAAGCTTACGTCGAACCGGGCTTAAAGTCCGCTAAGCCCGGGGACCATTTTCAATTTCAACGCCAAGGATATTTTGTTTTAGATAAAGACAGTTCTAGCAGCAAGCTCATTTTTAACAAGACTGTTGGCTTAAGAGATACATGGTCCAAGCTAAAAGAATAATTTATTTTTTGTCTGTTGGGCCTATTTTCTTATTTGTTTGATTTTTCATTGCCTCGCCAATCTGGTTGCTTGCTGTAAAAGATGCGACCATATCATTTAACATTTCACTTCCCGCCTGAGGAGAGTTCGGCAATAGAATAAGATTAGTGTTAGTTTCTCCACCAATAGCCTGAAGAGTGTCATAATGCTGAGTAACAACAATAAGGGCTGACGCTTCTTGAGAATTAATGCCAACTTTATTTAGCACATCCACAGACTCCTCAAGACCACGGGCTATTTCCCTGCGCTGATCGGCAATCCCCTGACCCTGCAAGCGCTTACTCTCAGCCTCGGCCTTAGCTTTCTCTACAATTAAAATACGTTCTGCATCACCGTCGTATTGAGCTGCGACTTTATTTCGTTCTGCAGCGTTGATTCGATTCATTGCAACTTTTACTTCCTGATCAGGGTCTATATCAGTAACCAATGCTTTAATAATATCATAACCATAATTCGTCATAGCAACATTCAGTTCTCCTTTTACTGCGTTTGCAATTTCATCCTTCTTTTCAAAAACATCATCGAGTTTCATTTTAGGAACTACTGCTCGCACCACATCGAATACGTATGAGGTAATTTGGTCTTGCGGGTAGTCCAGCTTATAAAATGCATCATAAACACTTTCTTGAACCGCCTTATATTGAACAGAGACTTTCAATTTCACAAAAACATCGTCTTTAGTTTTTGTTTCAACAATAACGTCTAGCTGAAGTATCCTAAGGCTAATTCTTCCCGCAATGCGATCAATAATAGGAATTTTAAAGTGCAGACCAGATTGGCGAATTGAAACAAAACGCCCAAAGCGTTCAACTATTGCAGCAGTTTGTTGTTTTACTACGAAAAGTCCTGAAAACAAAAACAAAAAGATAAGCCCAATAATAATATATGCAGTTATACTCATAATTTTTATTTAATATAATTGATAAAATTCTTTACTCTTTTTAAAATTACACCTTTTCCTAAAACAGAACAAACAGCAAACACATCTGGCCCTGTAAGATCGCCAATAAGACACAATCTCAATGACTGCATTACAAGGCCTAAAGGCATATTTTCTGACTTAGCCCATTCGAAAAGAGGTATTTTTATGTTAAAACTGTCATCATTATTTTTAACCAAAAAATGAATTTTGTTAAGGATTGGGAGAGGGTTTTTAATTTTCAGCTTTTCAACTGCCTTCTCATCAAATCTTTTTGGGTCTTTTAAAAAAGAAACTTCTTTTTTAAAGTCGTTTAAAGTATATAGCCTCTCCTTTACTAGTCTGACAATTTCTTCATGCTTTTCGCCAGGGCATCCATCTAGCTCACATCTAATTATATTTTTATTCAAAAGATCGCTTGTTTTTATGTTCGAGATATATTTGTGATTTAACCATTTAGCTTTTTCATAATCAAAACGCGCTCCACCCTTTTGTATACCGTTAATGCTAAATTTTTTTTCTAATTCAGATAAAGTAAAAATTTCATTTTCGGTACCATCATTCCAGCCTAATAATGCAAGATAGTTAACAAGGCTACCAGGCAAAAAACCAAGCTCTTTGAACCCTTGAGTATTCTTGTCCCATTTTAATGGGTACACAGGAAAACCCTCCTTATCACCATCCCTTTTCGACAATTTGCCTTTGCCGCTGGGTTTTAAAATCAAGGGGAGGTGCATAAAATCTGGTGTTTTCCAGCCAAAAGCATCATATATAAGTTTGTGAACAGGAAGAGAGGGCAACCATTCTTCTCCACGAACAACTGATGTAATATCCATCAATTTATCGTCAACTACATTTGCAAAATGGTAGGTAGGCATGCCATCACTTTTGATCAAAATTTTATCATCTAAAAGATCCGATTCTACTGTCACGTTTCCCCGGATTCTATCGAAAACAGTAATTCTTTCACCGGGGATAACTTTTAATCTAATTACATAATCACCTTTTAATGCCTTTTGTGTTTCTAGCTCACTTATTGATAAGCTATTCTTAAAATTCATGCGGTTTAGGCTTCCATATTTAAAAGTTTCCCCATTCTTTTCAGCTTGATCACGAGCCTGACTTAAAATCTCAGGAGAATCAAAAGCATAATAAGCTAAACCTTTGTCAATAAGATTTTGCGCGTGACTTTTATAAATTGTTTTTCTCTCGCTTTGTCTGTAAGGCCCATATTTTCCCCCTATCTTAGGGCCTTCATCAGGATTTATTCCACACCATTTTAGTGCTTTTTGAATATACTCTTCACTACCCTTAATATACCTGTTCTGGTCTGTGTCTTCAATCCTTAGTATAAAAGCTCCCCCCTCTTTTTTTGCTTCCAGGTAGTTAAAAAGAGCAGTTCTTAACCCTCCTATGTGCAGAGGGCCTGTTGGGCTTGGAGCAAAGCGAACACGTGTAGTCATTTTTTAAGCTAAGATAAGCGCTTCTGTTTTATTGACACCACTGTGCCAACCAAATCATTTATATTTGTATTAAAAATTAAAATAATTGATTTTATAAACATACCTGATTCCTTAAACCAAAGAGTTTTGGAAAAAACCATTATTGATTTAGTAGGGAGCATTGGTTACTCTATTGAAAAGCTTTCATATAATTTTGTTTCTAAGCAAGATTTGCTAAAGCTTAACAAAAAATTTCTAAATCACGATACGAATACTGACATTATAACTTTTGATTATTCTTTAAACAAAGCTTTGAAAGCAGAAATTTTTATATCTATGTGGGCAGTAGAGACCTCAGCCCTTGATCTAAACCAAAGTATTGAAAATGAGACACTTAGGGTGATTTCTCATGGCGTGCTGCACTGTATGGGTTTCAAAGACAAAACCGCAAAGCAGATCAAAACCATTAGACAAAAAGAAGACGAATTTATAGAGATGTTCCACGTGAAACAAAAGGGCAATGTTTGATACGAAATATGATGTTATTGTTGTAGGCGCAGGACACGCAGGCTGTGAGGCCGCCGCCGCTGCCGCAAACCTTGGATCAAAAACTCTTTTGATAACTATGAACTTACAAAATATTGCTCAAATGTCATGCAATCCTGCTATGGGCGGAATTGCCAAAGGGCAAATTATAAGAGAAATTGATGCTTTAGGTGGTTATAGTGGTATTGTATCAGATCATTCGGCTATTCAGTACAAGATGCTCAATCAATCAAAAGGTCCCGCAATGTGGAGCCCCAGAGTTCAATCAGACCGAAGTCTTTTTAGTTTGGAGTGGAGGACTTTATTGGAGAAAACGCCCATGCTTGATTTCTATCAAGAAATGGTGGTTGACCTTATAGTTAAAAAAGAAACAATAATCGGGGTTGTCACTTCTTTGGGGATTAAGATACATGCTAGGGCTGTCGTTTTAACAAACGGGACAT
>CABYBK010000027.1 GCA_902517245.1 uncultured Bacteroidota bacterium
TATAACTGCTATTGCTCAAGATCAAAAAGCAGAAAATTTTATTTTTAGACATAGCCAATTCGAATATAATGAAAGAGGAATTTTAATAACCCCAATTAATCCCCTGATTAATAAAAACATAAAAACTTATGTTGAAGTTAACTACACCATGGTAGAATCAGTAAGAAATGTAGTTTGGTTATCTTATGAAACTTCAACAAATCCAATTTCTAAATCACACATTCAGAAATATAGTGTTAGGGTTCAAATTAAAAATAAAAATCAAAATCAGGAATTCAGATATCTTGAAGTAGAGCATGATTTGCATAAAAATGATTTTTCTTCTAAGTATGTTTATAATAAACAGAAAAGAAATTTTGTTCTGGATGAAAAAGAAGTTGAAAGAAGATCTTATTTATCAAATCTTGAGAAACTAGGAATAAAAAATGCACCTAATAAAACTTCTATAAATAAAATAATTAATGATTACAAGCAACTGGTCGATGGAGAAAATAAAAATCAGGTCCCTACTTTTTCGATAATGGATTCAAAAAATTCTGAGATTTATGACATAATTGTGGACTATGTAAATAAAGACTTCAGTAATGTTTCCTTTGTAATGAATCTTGCTTGGGACTCATACAATACTTTTTTAAGTAACTATGATATTTATCATTATCATACATATGTTGTTCGAGTAAAACTCAAGGACTCTGACAGATATGAATTTATTGAGGTTTTTTACAACCCTTTCAAAAAAGAAGCAGTCTCAGATTTTGTTTGGAATCAAGAAAATGGTTTTTTTGAAAGAGATTTTAATTAAAAACAGGCTCTATTAATTCATTTAATTTATTGATGCCCGACCCTAAAGGGCCGATATAATTTTACTGTAAAAGATTTTTGTAAATTGTGTTTCACCAAATTTTTAATATGAAATATTTTATTTCCTTCTTACTAGTCTTGAGTTTTGTTTCTTGTGATCAAACTCAAAAAAAATCAAATAATTTAAAAATTGATCCTTCCTATAATCCAGAGGCTCAATTGGAAAAACTAGGAATTCAATTACCGGAGGTATCACCTCCAGTTGCCAATTATGTTAGGGCAGTTAGAACAGGAAATCTATTGTTCTTGTCTGGAAGTGGACCAAGAAAAGCAGATGGGAGCTATATAACAGGAAAAGTAGGTGAAGATTTAACGATAGAACAAGGATACCAAGCAGCGAGAATCACAGGTATAAACCACTTGGCAACATTAAAGGCTGAGCTAGGTGATCTAAAAAAAGTGAAAAGAATAGTTAAGGTTTTAGGAATGGTAAATTCCTCAAAAGAATTTACAGATCAACCTAAGGTGATCAATGGGTTTTCTGATTTAATGGTTGAAGTATTTGGAGAAAGAGGAAAACATGCTCGGTCTGCAGTTGGAATGGCATCACTGCCTATTGGTATAGCAGTTGAAATTGAATTGATTGTAGAAGTAGAATAATTAAAATCCTTTAATTCCAGGTTCCCAGGCTAATATATATTAGAAGGGTAATGACACACAAAGTTATAGAAAGGTGATTGGTATATTTCCAGCTCTTAAGGTCAAGTAACGGAGGAATGCTACTTTCTACAACCTCTGTTCTAGGATACAAATAGGATACTCCATACATCACTACCATATTAAGAATAAATTCAATTCCCCAAATATGAACAAAATGAATATCGACCGGATAAATAAACGTACAAATTAAGTAAAAGCTAAGCCCAACACCCAGTGCTGTTTTTGCTGCTACTGCGGAAATATTTTTGGTGAAAAATCCTGCAATCATAATCGATGCTATAGGAATAAAAAAGATCCCGTTTAGCTGCTGTAAAAGTTGGTAGAGACCGTCAGGGGCATTGGCTACCCATGGGGCTACTAAAATTGCAAAAACAGCAAGTATAGTTGATGTTAGTTTTCCAACTTTAACTAAACTTTTATCGGAGCTATTCGGGTTAAAATACCCCTTGTATAAATCAATACTAAAGATTGTAGCAGCACTATTAAGCACACTATTAAAAGTGCTTAAAACCGCACCCATAACTATAGCTGCAAAAATTCCGATAAGTCCAACTGGAAATACTTTTTTGATCAGTTCCGGATATATCATATCTTGATTTTCATACAAACTATCTCCGTAATAATAAAAACCAATAACTCCAGGAAGTATAATAATCAAGGGGACTAAAATTTTTAAAATACCAGTAAATAATAAACCTTTTTGGGCTTCAACTAAGCTTTTTGCTCCCAATGCTCTTTGTATAATAGTTTGGTTCATACTCCAAAAGTAGAGCTGGTTAATAATTAACCCGGTAAATAATACTTCAAAAGGGAGTACAGAATCAGCACTTCCAATCACATTAAATTTTTCTGGTGCATGATTATATACTTTTCCCAATCCTTCAAGAATGCTTCCATCACCAATACTAAATAATGCAATACATGGTACTGCCAGACCACCTAGAAGTAATCCATACCCATTAAGAGTATCGGAGACTGCAACTGCTTTTAAACCTCCCATAATTGCATATAAAGAGCCTATAAGACCAATAACAACAACTGTGAGAGTTATTCCTTCTTGTTGTGAAATCCCTAATATTTCAGAAATATTGAAAATACTTTCAAGGTTAATCGCCCCTGTATAAAGTACTATGGGTAAGATGGTCACTACAAATGAAACCATAAGAAAAAATGCTACAAGAGTCCTAGTATTTCTATCAAAACGCTGTTCTAAGTATTGTGGAATAGTTGTTAATCCCATTTTAAGATATTTGGGGACAAAATAAATAGCAGCAGCAACAAGAGCCAGAGCTGATGTCACCTCCCATGCAATAATTATAAAACCGTTTTTATATGAAGATCCATTCATTCCAATTAAATGCTCAGTAGAAATATTAGTAAGCAACATGGAACCTGCAATTACAACCCCAGTCAAGCTTCTACCCCCTAGAAAGTATCCATCCTGAGAATTTAAATTTTCCTTCCTTAAGCGGTACCAAGAATAAACTGCAACAAAAAGTGTGTATGCTAAAAAGCTAAGAAAAGTTGTCATATTTCAATACTCTCTATTATCAAATGGGTTTCTTAAATTCATTATTTTTGTCCTCTATATATTGGTTGACTCTTCTTTTAAGGATAGGGAGAGTAACGGTTCCTTTTTCTAAAATAATTTCGTGAAAATCTCTTATATCGAAATTCCCCTTAAGTTCTTTTTCTGCCTTTTGGCGAAGTTCACGTATTGTAATTTCACCAATTTTGTAAGCCAAAGCTTGACCAGGCCAAGAAATATATCTATCAATCTCAGTGTTTATTTCATGTATTGAAAGTGCTGTATTGTCAGCCATAAAGTTTACTGCTTTTTCTCTAGACCATCCAAAAGCATGAATTCCAGTGTCTACAACCAATCGACAAGCACGCCACATTTCATATGTAAATTTTCCAAAATGTTCGTAAGGAGTGGTATATATCCCCATGTCTTCAGCCAAAAATTCAGTATATAACCCCCAACCTTCTCCATATGCAGACAGGTAAAGATTTCTTCGAAATTTTGGAATAGATTCTGGTAATTCATTGTTTAAAGATCCTTGTAAGTGGTGACCTGGGACGGCTTCGTGAGCAGTTAGGGAAGGAATGGCATATAATGGTCTACTGGCTAGGTCATAAGTATTGACCCAATAATAACCTGGGTCGGTACTTTCCTTTGACGTACCAATGTAGCGACCCGCAGTATATTTTGGGGCTATCGCATCTGGAACTGGAGCCACTCCGTATGGTTTTCGAGGTAAAGTCTTAAAATATCGAGGAAGTTGTTCATCTAATTTTTTAGCTATATTTCTAGCATGTTTTAAAAGCTGCTCAGGTGTTTTTGCATAAAATTGAGGATCTGTTCTAAGGAATTGTATAAAGTCAGTCATATTACCCTTAAAATTTACTTCTTTGACAATGGCTTGCATTTGTTTACGGATTCGGTCTACCTCCTCAAGTCCTTTTTTATGAATGCTTTCTGGAGTTTCGTTTAAGGTGGTATAGAAATCTATTCTACTTTGATAATAAGCTTTACCATTGGGGGTTTCAGAGACCCCTATAGCTTTTCGAGCTTTAGGATAATAAACATTTTCAAAAAAACTTTTTACTGACTTGAAGGAAGGGATAACGTCATTTGTGATCACTTCTGCGGCAGCTAGTTTCAAGGAGTCTTTTTCTGCCATACTTAACTGAGAAGGAAGCTTTAGAAATGGTGAAAAGTAAAAATTTTCTTCTGCAGTTTTGGTAATGTGTTGATCATAGGTTGATTCATATCCTTTAAAAATTATTATTGGTTGACCCATACCTGCATCAAGCCCCTTTTTTATTAAAGTCGATTGTTGACTGATATATTGTGGAATTGCTTTTAATAGTTTAATATACTTAATAGCACTTTTCTTGTCAGTTATTGGTCTGACTCGGTAGGTAAGACTTGAATGAAAACCACCATCCGATAATATTGGGTTCCAATGAGTCTTAAACTTGTATCTAATAATAGCTTCATTTAGAGAAAAATCTAGTAATGAGTATGAAATTTTATCATCATCACTCAGTTTTTTAGGGTCAATCTCCAGAAGTCTGTTTTTTAAAGAATCACAAAAATTTGCATAAGTCTCAAACCTTGATTCTGTATAATTACCTAGTGGATATTCCTCTTTTTTTGAGCTTTGATAATTCTCATAAGAATTGATAATTATATTGAGTTCTTGTTCACCAGTTTTAGTTCCACAGTGAATGAATAAAAATGTTATTCCAACAAGAATTATTTTTTTCAATATGTTACATTTTGATTAGCAATATTTATATGCAATTCTAAAGATAAACTTCTTTGAATTTTACAGAGTTAAACAATAAATAAATTTTAAATTATTTTCTGTTAATCCTAAAGAGTTTGAATTTAATGTCATCTAGCCCCTCGTCATCAAATGGATATTCCATTTGATCTTGAATATTATAAAGTGAAATTAAAATAAATTCACTCAATACAACTATGAAAAAAGTAAGCCAGCTGGGATTTTCCAGGCCAATCTTATTGATAATTGTTGGGGTATAAACGACAGGGAATATATATATAAAAATTAAACAGTAGGCTTTCAAACTAACCGGAGTTCTGTGTGAGTGGATAGCTATTAAATTATCTGCACTATCCATAACATCTCTATAAAAACGATAAACTTTTTCTCGTGTTCCTCCAGAAATAGACTCTTTATTTATTTTAATAAAATCAAGTGCAGCTTTGAGTTTAGCATCATATTCTGAAGTATCTTCAATTTTTGTATTTAAATGGCCAAAAAGAGCATCATTTAATTCATTTAAAACTCGACTGCTCTCTAATTTCATCTCATCTGGCATTTTAGAATTATGGCAAAAATTCTCAACAGTTTTTAAACTTGCTCGAAAACGACTTAAATGTTCTAGAGCTTTTTCCCTCCTTCTAAAAGCACCCCTTATTGTAAAAACCAAAGGGAAGATTATAGCAATACTCATTAGTGTTAAATCAATGTTGTAAAACACTTTGAATTCATAGGCTATGTAGGGGACTAACAGAGATAAAATTAATGTAATTAATGTTCTGAAGTTGATGATAATGAGATATCTAGACATAAAAATTAATTGTTATATTTGAGTAAATTTATTAACTAAAACATGAAGAAGCAAGCTTTACTCCCGATCATTTTTTTAATATCTATGTTTATTAGTGCTCAAAATGCACTAAAATCTGATGCTTTATACGCAGATCAGACTCCAATGGATATAAAATTAAGCTACTCCAATAAGGACGTGAACAAGAATACAAACGATTCTACTTTTATAAATACAACAATGGAGTTTCTTCATGAAGACAAATGGTCTTCAATTGATGTAAGGCTTCGGGCAAGGGGTAATTTCAGACGTGCAGAATGTTATTTCCCCCCAATTAAAATGAAAATCAAAAAAGACCAATACAAAGGAACTATTTTTGACGGTAATAAAACTATGAAACTAGTACTTCCATGTAAAATCGAATCTGAAAATAATGATAATATACTACAGGAATTCATTGCTTACAAGATTTATGAAAAAGTATCTCCTTATCACTTTAAAACCAAAAGAGTAAATATTGATTTCACCGAACAAAGGGGAAAGAAAACCAAGAATTTCCAATTAAAAGGGTTTCTAATAGAGGACGATAAACGCGTAGCAAAACGTCACGAAGGGAAAGTATTTGAACGTTTTGTCCACCCAATGGGAATGGATCATGTTTCATCTGTATATGTTTCATTTTTCCAATTTTTATTAGGAAATACAGATTTTTCTACTGCATACCAACATAACGGTAAACTCTTATATTCAGATAAAAAAATTATCCCATTACCTTATGACTTTGATATGTCAGGATGGGTAAACCCAAGTTATGCTACAGTTAATACTACTTTGGGGATTAAGTCTGTCCAAGATAGAGTATACAGAGGATTTAAAAGGGAACAACAATATTTTGATCAGGTTCGTAAAGAATTCATTGATAAGAAATCAGAGTTAATTGACATGGTAGCTAGTTTTGAAAGCCAATTCTCAAACCCAAAAGAATTTCAAAATATGTTTGATTTTATGAACGATTTCTACGAAGTTATTGAGAGTGACTCAAAATTTGAAAAAACTATTGTTAACAAGGCCAGAACGAAATAAATCATTTTCCTTCATTAATAGCTGTAAGCATTTTATCAAAAATAGCTGTGTTATCATAAATACCTTTAAATAAGTTAGAGTGAGGACCATAGCTAAATACAGGCACCATTGTTCCTGTATGACTCCCAGAATTAAAGTCTGCCCGAACACGAGATTTATTTACATTTCCACCATTTAATGACAAACCACCGGTTTCGTGATCAGCGGTAACAATGACCAATGTATTTCCATCAGCTTTTGCAAATTCAAGTGCTTTACCAATTGCTAAATCAAATTCTTTAAATTCTGACAGGACATAGTTTAAAGAGTTATCATGTCCACCCCAGTCAATTTGTGATCCTTCGACCATAATAAAAAAGGATTTATCCTCAGAAAGTTTATTTAAGCTTATTTCGGTTAGGCTCTCAAGACTAGGACCTCTTCCTAAGTTTTTGGGTGGTGGTTCACCAGGATATGTGAAAAACCCAATTTTTTTAGATGTAGTTTTATTAAATTCCTCTAAACTATTTACGAAAGTATATCCAGACATTTCCTCTAATAAATTTCTTTTATCTTTTCTTTTGTTAAAATAATCCTCTCCTCCACCCACAAATAAATCAACACTGTGTTCACTCAATTGAAGTGCAATCTCCTCGTAATCGTATCTTGAAGAAACATTAGCATAAAAACAAGCAGGTGTTGCATGTACAATCTCAGAAGTCACAACCAGTCCAACATTAAAATCTTTTTCTTTACAGATCTCCAAAATACTTTTTTGTTTGTTGTTGTTTTCATCAATCCCAACAGCTCTGTTTAGAGTCTTTACTCCTGAAGCCATAGCAGTAGCAGATGCTGCCGAATCAGTAACTAAATAATCTAATGAATGTGTTTTTGATAAACCTACATATTCGAACTCTTCTAGTATAGTTTTGTTTCCATTGGCATACATTCCGGTACTTATTTGTGAAAGTCCCATTCCATCTCCAATCATTAGAATAATATTTGGAGGATTTTGTTGACTTAACAATAATTGGAAACTAAGTATTAAGAAAAAAGAGAAAAAGTTTTGCATGAAAATATTTTAAAAATTTAAATATACGAATCCTTTCAATCCTTTATTGAATTCTTCGCAGCTTATTAGTGCTTATGTAAGATTACCAAATCATTATCTTTGATTTTTGATATGAAAGAAAATTCAACACCGATTGATATAGTGATTGCTTGGGTAGATGGCTCTGATCCAGAGTTGCACAAAAAAAGATTGAAATACCTTGATTCAAATGAAAAAGACTTAATCCCCGGAGCAAATCCTACTCGTTTCCATTCTTTAAATGAGATAAGTTATTGTGTCCTTTCAATTTTAAAATTTGCTCCTTTTGTAAGAAAAATTTTTATAGTTACTGACAAACAAAATCCAAATATTGATAATGTTGTAAAGCAGTATTTTCCCGAAAGAGTTTCAGACATTCAAATTGTAGATCATTCAGAAATTTTTGAGGGCTATGAAGATTACCTTCCAACATTTAATAGTATTTGTATATCAAATATGCTTTGGAGAATAAAAGACCTTTCAAATCAATTTGTTTATTTCAATGATGATGTTTTTTTGGTAAAGCATATAAAACCATCTGTGTGGTTTCAGAATAATCGACCGGTTTTGAGAGGAAAATGGATGTTTCCTCCTTATGAAAGATTAATTCGGGATGGTTTAAAATCATTTTTTCAGTCAACCATATTAGGAAAACAAAGTAAAAGAGTATCTTCTTTTCAAGTTAATCAATGGAATGCTGCATTATTACATGGATTTAAATTTCGATATTTTCTATCAGGTCATACTCCATTAGCTTTAGATAAAAGAAGATTAAAGGATTATTTCACCTTGCATCCAGAAATACTTAAAGAGAATCTTAAATATAGGTTTAGAAATTATAGTCAATTTAATACTGTTGCTTTGGCTAATCATCTTGAGTATATCAATGGAAACAGAAACTTAGTATCCTCTCAAGCTATATATGCTCAACCCAAAAATCGAAAAAGTAATTATTTGGATAGAAAGTTTAAACAATCTGAATCGAAGGATATATTATTTCTATGCATCCAGAGTCTTGAATTGGCTTCTAAAGCAGATCAAGAAAAAGTTTTTAAAAACCTAAATCGTATTTTAGAAGTTCAGATTTCATAGACATGAAAAAACCTATTGCAGTAATATCTATGGTAAGGAACGACAGCTTTTTTGCTAATAAATGGATTTCTTATTATGGAGCTCAATTTGGCTTCCAAAATCTTTACTTATTTATAGACGGCATGGATCAACCTTTACCTGAAAAAGCTTCAAAAATAAATTGTTTTCAAATTCCGCATCTTTATTTGAAAAGAGCTAAAGCAGACCGAAAAAGAGCAAAAAAAATTTCTGATTTTGCAAACTCTTTATATTCTAGCTATCATGCAGTACTTGCAATGGATATTGATGAATTTTTGGTGTTAGATCCAAAAATTAAACTTAGTCTCAAAGAATATTTACAAAAAAACTTTAAAACAGATTCGTGTTCAGCACTAGGTCTTGATGTATGTCAGCATCCAAAATTTGAAGATTCTATTGATTTAAATAAATCTTTCTTATCTCAAAGAAAATATGCTAAAGTTTCAGATAGATATACCAAACCAATAGTGAGTTTTAAAGCTATTCAATGGGGTTCTGGATTTCATCGTATTAGAGGAAAAAATTACATTATCGATCCAAATTTATTTCTATTTCACTTTGGTTTAGTTGACAAGGAAACTTCGATGCAAAAATCAAATGACAATGAACTTTTAACTTCAGGTTGGAGGGGGCACATAAGACGTCGAATTTCACTTTTTAAAGAGCTTGAGACTTCAAAACCTTTTGAGGGAGATATGTTATTTGATAAGGCGAGAGCTTATTTAAATAAAACACGAAAATGGTATTCTTGGAATAAACCGGCCCCTTTAAAATTCCCAAGTATTATAAAAATTCCAAAACGTTTTCAAAAAATAGTTTAAGACAATTTCATCTATATCTTTACAAAAATTTTAATCTATGGAGCCCATACAAATGGTAGACCTTAAAAGGCAGTATGATCTAATCAAAGATGAAATTAATCAAGGAATGCAGCAGGTTCTAAGTTCCTCTTCATTTATAAATGGCCCTGTGGTTAAACAATTTCAAAATGATTTAGAATCTTATCTAGGAGTTAAGCATGTTATACCATGTGCTAATGGAACAGATTCTTTACAAATTGCATTAATGAGTTTAAAGCTTAAGCCAGGAGATGAGGTGATTACGTCAGATTTTGCTTTTGTGTCAGTGGTAGAAGTAATTTCACTTTTAAATTTAAAACCGGTTTTAGTAGATGTTAATTCCGATACATTTAATATTGATCCTTTAGCTATTGAAAAAGCAATTACCCCCAGAACGAAAGCTATTATTCCTGTTCATCTATTTGGTCAAACAGCGGATATGGAACAAATTTTAGTTTTAGCTAAGAAATATAATTTATTTGTTATTGAAGATAATGCCCAAGCAATTGGAGCTGATTATACTTTTTCTGATGGGACCATCACTAAAACAGGAACTTTAGGGCATGTTTCTGCTACATCTTTTTTTCCTTCAAAAAATTTAGGTGCCTATGGTGACGGAGGAGCTATTTTTACAAATGATGACAATTTAGCTAAACTTATAAGAGGTATTGTAAACCACGGGATGTATAATCGTTATTGTCACGACATAATTGGAGTAAATTCACGCTTAGATTCTTTACAAGCAGTCGTACTTAAGACAAAATTAAAGTATTTAGATATGTACAATGGAAAACGAAAAAAATCTGCCTTAAGCTATACCAAAATTTTAAAAAATCACCCAAATATTATAACTCCCTCCATGGGGTTAAATCATAATTCTCATATTTTTCATCAGTATACAATTAGAATTATTAATAGCGACAGAGATGCACTTGTAAACCATCTTAATTCAAATAAAATTCCATGTGGAGTTTATTACCCGATTCCTTTGCACATCCAAAAAGCATACAAAAATCCTGAAGTTGATTCTTCTCTTTTTCCAGTGACAAACCAAATAGTAAAAGAAGTAATTTCTTTGCCAATGCACTCAGAATTGTCTTCTGATCAAATTGAATACATATGTAATTCGATCTTTAGTTTTTTTGATTAGAAGGTAGTGTTTGTAAAAATTTTATAGTAACCGAAATATTAGTACCCAGATTCAGTTTCTATGCTGCTATCAATCTTTTTCACTAACCCTTGAAGAACTTTTCCAGGACCAACTTCAGTAAAATGAGTTGCACCATCAATAATCATTTGTTTGATCGTTTGTGTCCAATAGACTGGCGCAGTAAGCTGTGAAATCAAATTTGCTTTTAATTTTTCAGAATCAAAAATTGCTGTAGCACAGACATTTTGATAAACAGCACATGAGGGAGTTTTAAATACTGTATTTTCAATAGCTGATGATAGTCGTTTTTTTGCTGGTTCCATCAAGGGCGAATGGAAAGCTCCTCCGACAGGAAGTACTAAAGCTCTTTTTGCTCCTGCTTCTTTTAATTCATTACAGGCTTTATCTATGGCGTCTTTACTGCCTGAAATTACAAGTTGATTAGGACAATTATAATTTGCAGCTATAACAATTCCAGGTGTAGATTCACAAATCGATTCAACTACACTGTCCTCCAAACCCAAAATAGCAGCCATTGTACCTGGTGATTGTTCACATGCTGACTGCATTGCTATAGCTCTTTCACGAACTAAATTTAAACCATCTTTAAAAGATAGGACTCCTGTGGATACGAGAGCTGAAAATTCTCCTAACGAATGGCCAGCAACCATCTCTGGGTGAAATCGATCAGCCATAACTTCACTTAAAATTGCAGAATGTAAAAAAATTGCAGGTTGAGTTACTCTAGTTTCTTTCAGGGCCTCGGGATCTTCACCAAACATAATTTCAGTAATGTTGAAACCTAGGATTTCATTAGCTTGAAGAAAACGTTCTTTAGCTAATGCTGAGCTATCAAAAATATTTTTTCCCATTCCAGGATATTGAGCACCTTGACCGGGAAAGACAAAAGCCTTCATATTTTATTTATTTTTTTATAAGTTAAGTAAGAGTATGTAAATGTTTGATCATTATCAGAATGATGTTTTTCAGTTGCTACAAGCCTCCATTCAGTGTTTTTAATTTCTGGGAAAAAAGCATCTCCTTCAAAATTTTTATGCACACGTGTTAGCTCGATTGAATCAGCAAAAGGAAGAAATAATGAATAAATTTCTCCGCCCCCGATAATAAATGGAGAAGGGTCATCTCCTGTAAGTACTAATGCTTTCTCAATGGTATGAGCAACAAATGCATTTTCAGCTTCATAATTTTCATTTCTAGTAAGAATAATATTTTTTCTTTTTGGAAGAGCTCTTGGCATTGATTCGAAAGTTTTTCTACCCATTATTATTGAATGCCCTTCTGTCAAGCGTTTGAAACGTTTTAGATCTTCTGAGATATGCCATATCAATTGGTTGTCTTTTCCAAGAACATTATTTTCACAAGCTGCGGCAATTAGAATAATTTCTTTTGAAGAATTTAGATGGTTCATCTAATGAAAAGATTAATTTTACGGCAAAAATACACTTTTCTTTTTCACACATGTCTACAGAAATTTTCCCATTATTAACAAAAAGCACCTACTTAAATACTGCTTATGTAGGCCCTATGTCAAAATCTCTTTCAGTTTTTAGAAGAAAGCATGAGGCTGATTATGTTCAAAATGGTGGAGAATATAAGATAAACGCATACAAAGCAATTGAAGAAACGCATGAAACTTTAGCTAACTTTTTTGGTTCTAGTCCAGATAATACTTTTGTTGTCCCAAACTTTTCAATTGGAATTCGAACTGCTATTTCCTTATTACCAAAAAAATTAAATATCCTTATGATGACTGAAGAATATCCGTCTTTGGTTAAGGCTTTTGAAGAAAGAGATTTTCATGTTCATAAAATTAAAATGCAGCCTTTTATTGAACAAGCTATTGAAAAAAGATTAGCCCTAGGTGACATTGATGTATTAGCTTTAAGTATAGTTCAGTTTGCTTCCGGTTTACTAATTGATATGAAATTTCTGAAAAAAATTAAAAACCAATATCCTAATTTGATTTTAGTTGGTGATGGCACTCAATTTTTAGGTGGGCATAATTTTAATTTTGACAGTTCTCCCTTTGATATTGTTGCTGCTAGTGGTTACAAGTGGCTTTTAGCTGGTTTTGGAAATGGTGTTATGATGATTTCGGAAGCTTATCTAAATATTATACAAAAAAAATCAATTGCATTATTTAATCTGATTTTCAATGGACATTTTAATATTTTGGCAACAGCAAGTTTAAAGTTTGCAATCGAGGCTTTTGAAAATAATAATTTTGGTTTACTGATGAAGAAAAAAGAAGATCTTACTCAGTATGCTAGAAAACTGTTAAATGAATATAATTTAATTGATTCATGGGTTTCACAAAGAGTTCAACACAGTAGCATTTTTATTATAAAAGGTGAAAAAGATTTGCATAAAAAGTTAATTAAAAATAATATTAGATGTGTTCCACGCGGTGAAGGTGTTCGAGTCTCATTTCACTACTACAATACAAATAATGATCTTGATCGTTTGTTAAATGTTATTAAAAACTGATTTTTTAAATTGCAACAGCACCTTTGATTAAGGGATGAGGATTATAATTTAACAATTCAAAATCCTCATAAGTGAAATCAAAAATAGACATCACTTTTGTATTAAGCCTCATAACTGGAAGTGGTTTGAGCTTTCTCGATATTTGTACTTTTACTTGCTCCTCATGATTGGAATATATATGCACGTCTCCAAAAGTGTGGATGAAATCACCTACTTCATATCCACACACCTGAGCCATCATCATTGTCAATAAAGAATATGAAGCTATATTAAATGGAACACCTAAAAATACATCCGCACTTCTTTGATAAAGTTGACAGGACAACTTATTATTTGACACATAAAACTGAAAAAAAGCGTGACAGGGAGGAAGTGCAGCTTTATTATTAGATACATTCTTTGCAAATGAAATTTTAGTATCAGGGAGAACACTTGGATTCCAAGCTGAAATTAGCATTCTTCTTGAATTTGGATTATTTTTCAGTGTGTTGACTACTTCTTTAATTTGATCAATTCCTTCGCTATTCCAATTCCGCCACTGATGACCATAAATAGGACCTAAGTCACCGTTCTCATCTGCCCACTCATTCCAAATTCGCACGCCATTTTCTTTTAAATAGGCAATGTTAGTTGTTCCTTTTAGGAACCAAAGTAGCTCATGTATTACAGATTTAACATGGATTTTTTTTGTTGTAACTAAAGGGAATCCCTCTGACAAATCAAAACGCATTTGGTATCCAAAAACGCTTTTCGTTCCCGTTCCAGTTCTATCTGATTTTTCATTTCCTTTTTCTAGAACGTGATTTAGAAGATCCAAATATTGCTTCATAATATCAATTTATTCAAAAATAGATGCATTTGATAGATTTAAAAATCTAAAATGATAAAGTTTATAAAAAAAAATTAACAATAAATAGATTAGCTTTTACGCTTTGATAATTCATCTCTGACTCGAGCAGCTTTTTCATAACTTTCTTGACTAACTAATTTTGTTAGCAGCGCCTTTAACTTTGCAATGGAAAGTTTTTTTAAGTCTCCAATTTCTTCATTTTTATTACTTTGCTCCGTAACAAAGTTTTGTATCCAGTTATCCTCAGATAATTTTTTGGAACTTCCAGATATTGCTGCAGTAAATCCTGCTTTTTTTAGAATAGAATCGTATGTGTAAATGGGAGCTTTGTATCTTATAGCCAATGCAATTGCATCTGAAGTTCTTGAATCTATAATTTCTTCTATCTTATCGCGTTCACAAATTAGACTCGCATAAAATACTCCGTCAACAAGTTTATGAATAATTACTTGTTTTACGTGAATTTTAAAACGTTCCGCAAAGCTTTTAAAAAGGTCATGTGTTAAGGGACGTGATGGTTTAACCTCATGCTCAAGTGCAATGGCAATAGATTGGGCTTCAAATCCACCAATTATTATTGGCAGCTTTCTTTCACCTTCATCCTCACTTAAAATCAATGCGTAAGCTCCTGTTTGAGTCTCACTATATGAAATACCTCGAACTGACATTTGAACTAACTTCATCTTAATTTATTAACCTAAGTTTAAATATATAAGGAAAATATTATTTGCTTACTACAAACGTACATTTTCTTGGTTTATTGAGTAGAATTAATACATAATTAATGATTAAATTTGCAATCAAATTAATTTTATAATGAAAACCATTCAATTTAGAGAAGCAATAGCTCAAGCTATGAGTGAAGAAATGAGAAGAGATGAAACTATTTATCTTATGGGTGAGGAAGTTGCAGAATATAATGGAGCCTACAAGGCATCAAAGGGCATGTTAGATGAGTTCGGTGATAAACGGGTTATTGACACCCCTATTTCTGAGGCAGGCTTTTCTGGAATTGGAGTTGGATCTACAATGACTGGTAACCGACCAATCATTGAATACATGACTTTTAATTTTGCATTAGTAGGAATTGATCAGATTATTAACAATGCAGCAAAAATTCGCCAGATGTCTGGTGGACAATTCCCTTGTCCGATTGTTTTTAGAGGTCCAACTGGTTCTGCAGGACAGCTTGCAGCAACACACTCTCAGGCCTTTGAAAGTTGGTATGCAAATTGTCCAGGGTTGAAGGTAATTGTGCCCTCAAATCCCTATGATGCTAAAGGTTTATTAAAATCAGCTATAAGAGACGATGACCCAGTGATTTTTATGGAATCAGAGCAAATGTATGGTGATAAAGGAGAAGTACCTGATGGAGAATATACCTTGCCAATTGGAGTAGCTGATATCAAACGTCCTGGAAAAGATATTACACTTGTCACTTATGGGAAAATTTTAAAGGAAGCATTAAAAGCCTCTGAAGAATTAATTAAAGAGGGAATTGATTTGGAGATAATTGATTTAAGAACTATTAGGCCCATGGATTATCAACTTATTTTCGAATCTGTAAAAAAGACTAATCGATTAGTTATTTTAGAGGAATCTTGGCCTTTTGGGAATATTTCTACTGAGATCACATATCAGGTACAAAACGAGATTTTTGATTACTTGGATGCTCCGATTGAAAAAATTAACACTGCGGATACTCCTGCGCCATATTCACCTGTATTATTAAAAGAATGGTTGCCTAATTATGATGATGTCATTAAAGCAGTTAAAAAAGTCATGTATCACAAATAAATAATTAATAAAGCTCCGATATTCAAGGTTTATAAAAAACCTTTAAACCTCCGCCTAAATTGATTTTGTATTCTAGATTGTTTTACTATTTTTACGCACACTTTTAAACAAGACATCAACATGGAATTATTAATAAAATTTTTACCCGCATTTGGAGTTTTAGCCTTGCTCTTTGTTTTAGTAAAAAACAGTTGGGTTTCTAAACAAGAAGTAGGTAATGAAAAGATGGCTCGAATTGCAACGAATATTGCCGATGGAGCCATGTCTTTTTTAAAGGCAGAGTATAAAATTTTATCCATTTTTGTTGCTGCTGTGGCTGTTCTCTTATTCTTTAAAGGGCAAGCTGAATTAGGTTCTAATGGTATGGTTTCCGTTTCGTTTATAGTTGGTGCTATTTGTTCTGCGCTCGCGGGATTTATTGGAATGAAAGTTGCTACAAAAGCTAATGTAAGAACAACCAATGCAGCTCAAACTTCATTGGGCAAAGCCTTAGAGGTAGCATTTGCTGGAGGAGCCGTTATGGGTTTAGGAGTTGTTGGATTGGGAGTTTTAGGACTTAGTGGGCTTTTTGCAATTTACAGCGGTCAAGGTTGGGAAATAACAGAAGTTCTGAATGTACTTTCTGGCTTTTCATTAGGAGCATCTTCAATTGCTCTGTTTGCTAGAGTAGGTGGAGGTATTTATACAAAAGCTGCCGATGTAGGGGCTGATTTAGTTGGAAAAGTTGAAGCTGGTATCCCTGAAGACCACCCTTTAAACCCAGCAACTATTGCAGATAATGTAGGTGATAATGTTGGAGATGTTGCAGGGATGGGAGCAGATCTTTTTGAATCTTATGTTGGATCAATTATAGGTACAATGGTACTCGGAGCCCTAATTATAACTCCTAACTTTGATGGTCTTGGCGCAGTTTACCTGCCATTAGCTCTTGCAGCTGTAGGCATTGTAATGTCTATAATAGGAACATTTTTTGTTCGTGTAAAAGAAGGAGGTTCTCCTCACGCGGCATTAAATCTCGGCGAATTTGGTTCAGCAGGTTTAATGTTAGTAGTTTCATATTTCCTGATTAATTCCTTTATTCCTGAAACGATAGATGGATTACCCTATGGTGCGATGGGAGTTTTTTATGCAACCATTGCTGGGTTAGTTTCGGGATTGGCTGTTGGAAAAGTAACTGAATATTACACAGGTACTGGGACTAAACCTGTAAACTCAATTGTAGAACAGTCAGAGACTGGAGCTGCAACTAATATTATCGCTGGTTTGGGAGTAGGAATGATGTCTACTGCTATTCCAATTATTTTAATTGCCGCTGCTATTTTAATTTCTCATCATTTTTCAGGGTTGTATGGGATAGCAATTGCAGCAGTTGGAATGTTAGCTAATACAGGGATTCAACTAGCCGTTGACGCTTATGGTCCGATTTCAGATAATGCTGGGGGAATTGCTGAGATGGCAGAACTTGATCCAGAAGTTAGAGAAAGAACAGATAAATTAGATGCTGTAGGAAACACAACAGCTGCAATTGGAAAAGGGTTTGCAATTGCTTCTGCTGCTCTAACTGCTTTGGCCTTATTTGCCGCATTTATGAAGACTGCTGGTGTTGTTGCAATTGATGTTTCACAACCTAAAATTATGGCTGGTCTTCTAATAGGAGGAATGTTACCATTTGTTTTTTCAGCTTTATCGATGAATGCAGTTGGTAGAGCGGCGATGGCAATGATTGAAGAAGTAAGACGTCAGTTTAGAGATATTCCTGCTCTCAGAGCAGCATTAGATGTAATGATAAAATATGATTCAGATATGTCCAAAGCTTCTTCGGCAGATAGAAAAATTTTCGATGCAGCTGATGGAGTTGCAGAATACGACAAATGTGTTGCGATATCAACAAAAGCTTCAATTAAAGAAATGGTTTTACCTGGAGTTCTTGCAATTGTAGTTCCAGTAGCAATCGGGTTTATTGGTGGTGCAGAAATGCTAGGTGGATTATTAGCAGGAGTGACTACCTGTGGAGTATTGATGGCTATTTTCCAGTCAAATGCAGGTGGTGCTTGGGATAATGCGAAGAAAATGATTGAGGAGCAAGGGAAAAAAGGAACTGATGCACACAAAGCAGCAGTTGTAGGTGATACTGTTGGTGATCCATTTAAAGATACATCTGGGCCTTCGCTAAATATATTGTTAAAATTAATGTCTGTGGTTGCACTTGTGATTGCACCAAGTATTGCCATGGACCAAAACGAAATTTCCAGTTATTTAGATTCAAAATCTGATATTGATAATATTGAAATTATAATTAATCAATCTAAGCAAGATAATAAAGAATCTTTTGAAGTTATGGATCCAGCTATTGTCGCGCAGGATATTTATAATGATAAATTAGTTGAGGCCAAAGGCGATTTTTTAACCAAGGAAACGGTAGATGAGATACAATAATTTTATTTCGTTTTTACTGCTTTAACTTGCAATAGCTTTATCAATTTCAGATATTATTGAGTTTAAATCCTCTTTACTTTCGACAAAGTCTATTTCGTCGACATCGATAATAATAATTTTTCCTTTGTCATAAGTTGATGTCCAGGCTTCATATCTCTCATTTAAACGACTTAGATAGTCAATACTAATTGAATTTTCAAATTCTCTGCCTCTTTTGTGAATTTTGTTGACCAAGTTAGGAATGCTGCTACGAAGATAAATCAATAAATCTGGACCTTTAATAAGAGATTCCATCAATTCAAACAACTCTTGATAATTTTTAAAATCTCTTTGGTTCATAAGTCCCATTGCCTTTAGGTTTGGTGCAAAAATATGTGCATCCTCATATATAGTCCGATCCTGAACAATAGTTTTCTTACCATTTTTTATATTTAAAAACTGCTGAAAACGACTTTTCAAAAAATAAATTTGAAGATTAAATGACCATCGTTCCATGTGGTTGTAAAAATCATCTAGATATGGATTGTCAATAACATCTTCATAGTGGGCTTCCCAGCCATAATGTTTAGATATAAGTTCAGTAAGACTAGTTTTTCCGGCTCCAATGTTTCCAGCTATGGCAATGTGCATAATATTCATTTAATAATCTAATTGCAAAGTAGTTTCTTTTTTTTAACAATAAAAGAGGAGTTAGTAAAAAATTATTTATTTGAAATATTAATAAAATCAAAAAACTAATAATAATTTTGAAAATTAAAAAAAAGATTTACTTTTGTACCACAAACGAGGAAGGATTTGACTGATTGCAAACCTCGAAAAAAAAATGCTAAAGCAGTGTTGCTTTTCTAAACGCACCGTTTAAATCCTTCCTGAAAAGCAATTAGATGCCATATTATTTTACTTCAGAATCAGTCAGTGAAGGCCACCCAGATAAAATATCTGACCAAATTAGTGATGCCTTATTGGATAATTTCCTCGCTTTTGACCCAGAAAGCAAGGTTGCATGTGAGACATTGGTTACAACGGGTCAAGTAATTTTAGCTGGAGAAGTTAAAAGTTCCACTTACCTTGACTTACAATCTATTGCTCGTGACACAATTAATAATATTGGGTATACCAAAGGTGCTTATCAATTTAGTGGAGATTCATGTGGTGTTATTTCGTTAATCCATGAGCAATCTCAAGATATCAACCGTGGAGTAGTCAGAAAAGATAAATATTCGCAAGGAGCTGGAGACCAGGGTATTATGTTTGGATATGCCACCAATGAGACAGAATCCTTAATCCCACTAGCTTTGGATCTTTCTCATAAAATTCTAATAGAACTTGCTTCACTAAGAAGAGAAAACAATGAGATTAAATATTTACGTCCAGACTCAAAATCCCAAGTTACTATTGAATATGATAATAATAACAAACCATTAAGAATTGATACAATAGTAGTTTCAACACAACATGATGATTTTGACTCTGACGAAAAAATTATGTTAGAAAAAATCAAGTCTGATGTGATCAATATTCTTATCCCAAGGGTACTCAAAAGCTTAAAATCTGACACAAAAAAGTTATTTCAAGATAACATTACATATCATGTTAATCCAACTGGAAAGTTTGTTATTGGTGGACCTCATGGGGATACTGGATTAACCGGACGAAAAATAATTGTAGATACTTATGGCGGAAAAGGTGCCCATGGAGGAGGTGCATTTAGCGGTAAAGATCCAAGTAAGGTTGATCGAAGTGCTGCTTATGCAGCTAGACACATGGCAAAAAATTTAGTAGCTTCAGGGATTGCAGAAGAAATTCTTGTTCAATTAAGTTATGCTATTGGAGTAGCAAAGCCAACATCTATTCTTGTAGATACTTACGGAAGCTCTAAAGTGCATTTCAGTGATACTGAGATTGCCGAGAGAGCTGCAAAACTTTTTGATTTAAGACCATATGCAATAGAAAAACGTCTAAAGCTAAGAAATCCAATATATTTAGAGACAGCCTCATACGGACATATGGGGCGCCAGCCTCTAATCTTAAAAAAAACGTTTGAATCCCCTTATAACGGAAAAGTATCGAAGGAAGTAGAACTTTTCACTTGGGAAAAATTAGATTATGTAGAATTAATAAAAAATGAATTTAAATTATGAGTACACAAATTTCAACAAGGGCATTACATGCAGGGCATGATGCAAAAAATACGCAAGGAACACAAGCTGTTCCAATTTATCAAACTTCGTCTTATGTTTTTAAAGACTCTGAACATGCAGCAAATCTATTTTCACTTGCTGAACCAGGATACATATACACACGACTAAACAATCCCACAAATGATGTTTTAGAACAGAGGCTTGCTGCTCTCGAAGGTGGAGTTGCTGCAGTTGCAACTGCTTCAGGGACAGCTGCTATCGCCACTACTTTAATGGTTATTCTAAGAACAGGAGACCATATTGTAGCATCAAATAGTCTTTATGGAGGAACATATAATCTTTTAGCAAATACGCTACCGAGATTTGGCATTACAACTACTTTTGTAGATCCTGATAATCCAGATGAATTTACTAAAGCATTAAAGTCTAATACTCGTCTATTTTTCGCAGAATCCTTGGGCAATCCCAAGTTGGATGTAATTGACCTTAAATCGATTTCTGATGCTGCA
>CABYBK010000028.1 GCA_902517245.1 uncultured Bacteroidota bacterium
GAAACGAAAAAACTTCTCCCAGTAGAAAGTTTTCTTCTTTTTGGAAGTTCTTGAAAATTAGAATTGAGCATCAGTCTTAATTTTTGAAATTCGAGTTGAGTTGTTAATCGATTAATTTTTTCCTTTTGAATTTTATAGTTCTCTGTTTTATCAGGTAACCAAAGACATTCTCGCATTCGATTTTGGAGTTCTTCTCTTATTTTATTAATATTTTCTGCTTCACTTAGTTTTGAGTCAATTTCTTCAGCTATATCGATGGGTTTTCCGTAAACAATATGAAGATCACAGCGGACTTGGCGATGATGACCATAATTTAAACCCATTGGCTGTAGGTATATTTTTTTTCCAGGATTTTTAAGTTGTGCATTATAGGCCAAACGACTACTTCCCTTTGATAATCGCTGTAAAAAATATTCATTATGATGTCCACCCTCAGAAAACATTAGCAAAAACTTTCCACCTCCAAGTATGTTATAACATTTATCAAAAATTTCATCATTTTTTTTAAGATTACTATAACCGTTGCGAATACGATATACAGGCAACATCTGAAAAGCGTCTAAAAACCATTGTAATGGTCCGCCAAAGACATCACTTCTTGTTAAAGATGTTATTTTCTTGGGAGTCATTGAGCCAACTAGAAGTGGATCTAGGAAAGCACCTTGATGATTAGGAGAAAACAAAACCCCGCCTTCAGTTGGAATATTTTCATATCCATATATCTTAATATTCCTAAAAAAAATTTGATTATAATATCTAAGTAGATATTTGATTGTGAAATAAAAAATATTTTTCAAAAAATAAATTTATATAGATTACTTAAATTCTGTGCCAGTAAACCTAGTAATTTTTTTTATACGGTGCTTAACTTTTTATACGTCTAGGATAAGTAATTACTGCATTTTAATGATTTTTGGTATGAACTCTTTAGTTTAAATTTATTCATAAGAAAAAAATTATATTAACTTAGATAAAAATAAATTAACTTTAAACAAACAATCCCCCCTATCATACCTATAAATTAAATCACATTTTGGGATCAAAACAAATCAAAATAAAAACATGAAAACAAAGAATATATTACGTAGTGGTCTATATATGCTGATGATATTATTAGCGAATGTAGTCCTTGCACAAACGTCTATTTCAGGAACAGTTGTTGACGCTGAAAATCAAGAAGCTATCCCTGGAGCTAATATTATTGTTGTAGGCTCAAATACTGGAGCTGTTGCAGACTTTAATGGAAATTTTACTTTAAACACATCTGCAGAATTACCCTTAACAATTCAAGTAAGTTATATCGGATTTGGATCACAAACAGTCGAGGTGACCTCCGCAGACCAATCGATCACTGTTGAATTATCATTCGGACAAAACTTAAATGAAGTTGTTATTTCAGCCTCAAGAAGATCAGAAAAGATTCTAGATGCACCAGCATCAGTTTCTTTGATTACCTCGCAAGATTTAGAAAATACAGCTAACGTTAATGATCCATTAAGGAACTTAGTGAATATTCCTGGAATTCAATTTCAACAGCAATCTGCTAATTCAATAAATTTTGAAATGAGAGCGGGATCTGGAGTATTTGGTACTAGTGTCTTCCCGCTTTTGGATTATCGCTTTTTACAATCTCCAGCATCAGGGTCATTGTTTGCGTTCCAATCAGGATTGTCAAATCTTGACATCGATAGGGTTGAGATTGTTAGAGGTGCTGCATCAGCACTTTACGGTCCTGGAGTAGAATCTGGAGTAGTTCACTTTTTCTCTAAAAAGGCAATCGACAAACCAGGAACATCAATTGAACTTATTGGAGGAAACTTGAGTACCGTTTCAGCAGCTTTAAGACATGCTTATGCAAACGAGAAAAAGACATTTGGATTTAAGGTCAATGCACAATACAAAAAGGGAGATGAATTTAGCTTAGATCCAGTTGAAGACGCTGCTTTTTTAGCTCAAATTAACGGTGCTACAGCAAATGGAATCTTCCAGCCAGTTCTTAGAGGTAATAGAATTGATCCGTCTGTCGTGCCATCAACACCTGTCCTTACTCGTTCTGAAATTGATCCCGATGGAGATGGGAATTCATATATGAATGAATATGAGACTTTCTTGGCAAATGCTCACTTAGAATTTAGACCTAACGATAATACAGACTTTGTACTCTCCGGAGGAATAAATTCAGGGAACGGACTAATAAATCAATCTCAAGGACCTGGTTATGCAGCGGGTAATGACTACTGGGGACAAGCAAGAATTAGATCTGGTGGTTTTTTTGGACAAGTATCTTATAACGCAAATGATGGAGGTAGTGAAAATGCACCATTCTATTTGTATCTAACAGCACAAAGAATAATTACTAAGAGATCTGCTCTTGATACACAACTTCAATATAGTTTTGATGCGAAAAATTTTCTAGATTCAAATTTTACTTTTGGAACTGACTATCGAATAATTGGGTCAGATTCAGAAAACACTCTATTTGGTGAAAATGATGGCAATAACGAGTATAATGTATTTGGAGTTTACGGCCAAGGAACATCACGTTTCAGTGATAAAGTTGATTTGACTTATGCATTACGTTATGATAAATTAAATTTCATAGATAAGGGAAAAATTGCCCCTAGAATAGCATTTGTTTTCAAACCAAACGATAAAAATAGCTTTAGGGTAACATATAACCAGGCAGTATTTGCGCCTAGCACTCTGGAGACATATGTAGATTTCCCTGTACAAATACAAGCCCCTGGAATTTTAGATGTTTGGCTATCTGGTCAAACTACCGCACAAAACTTTGATGCAAACGCACCAATAGAAATTGTTGGAGGAGGAGGAGCCACTTTACCGGCAGGTACAACAAATTGGCCACTCGCAGTTCCTTATGGAGCTGTAGCTGGATTAACTTTACCTCCATTATATGCTGGTGTAGCTGCTAATCCAGCATATGCGCCACTCTTACCACTAGTTCAAAACTTCTTTAGCACATATGTTCCGGGAGGGGCCTCTGGTACTATAGAAGGTTACAATGCTTTTAACGGAAGTCCTATGCCAACTGCCATTGGAACCCCGTCAGCCCTTTATGGAACAACTACCTCTTGGGAGGTAGGTTATAAAGGACTTTTAGGAGACAGATTTTCAGTTGGTTTAGATGTATACACATTTGCTAGAACTGGTTCAACACAGTTTACTGCTATAGGGCCAACCTTTAGATTAAATGGTGCTGAAGGAATTCCTGCAGCTCTTGGAGCGCAAGTTGCAGGAGATTTAACATCTGATCCTACAATACTCGCTGCAATTACTCAAGCTGTAACAGGTTTAGTGACGCAAGGAACTCAAGCAGCAGTTGAAGCACAATATGCTGCTGCAGGTATACCAGCTACTGGAATTCCAGGTGTAGCACCTTCAATCGATGTAGCCGTAGCAGCAACAGTACCTGGTATTGTTGCACAGAGACTTCCACTTGCAATCGAAGATGTTCAAAACCTTGTGGGTGGAGCATTCACTCAAGCAGGAGTTGCGTACACAGGCTTAATTAACACAGCTGCAGTGGGTGTAATTGAATCTCAGAGAGTTCCTCAGGGTGACGGAATAACACATATTTCAGCGGGGTATAGAATTTTTGACGATGTGACTCGTTCTCATGTTGGAGCTGATCTTGCATTGGAATATTTTGCAACAGATAAGCTTACTTTTTGGGGTAATTCCTCTTGGTTAAGTCAGAATGAATGGAACCCAGGGGAGGAAAACGATGATGATCTTCCTTTCCAGGACTTCTTAAATGCACCTAGGTTTAAATTCCGTTTAGGAATGGATTATATGGTAAAAGATGGATTTCAATTCTCATTAGCATTCCAACATGATGATGAATTTAATTCTAATCAAGGATTTTATTCTGGTGTAGTTCAGGAGAAAAATCTTGTAGATGCAAGCATTGGGTATAGAATATCTAATGGAGTTAAACTAGACCTTTCAGCTACAAACCTCTTTAATCAACAATATCGTGCATTCCCTAGTATGCCGGTAATTGGGAGAAGGCTAAATGTAAGAGCAACTCTTGATTTATAATTGATATACTTAAATAAAAAAAGGCAGCACAAATGCTGCCTTTTTTTTTCAATTATTTTAATGTCAAGTATTTTAGATGATAGATAAATCTTTTACACTTATTTAATTATGAATAAACTAGATGGGCAAATTGTTATTGTAACAGGAGGTGCTCGAGGAATTGGCCAAGGAATATGTAAATTGTTTTGTGACGAAGGTGCTATAGTTTTTCTTTGGGATATTTTGGAAGATGGTCAAAACACAGCAGATAATATTTCCAAAAATGGAGGAAGTATAATTTTTCAAAAGGTTGATGTATCAAATCAAGATTCAGTGAATTCTGCAGTTGAAAATATTATTGAAAATCATGGAAAAATTGATGTTTTAATAAATAATGCAGGAATAATTAGAGATCGCTCTATTTTAAAAATGACTCGAGATGAGTGGGACATGGTTCAATCAGTTAATGTGGATTCTTTATTTATAACAACAAAAGCTATCTTGCCCTACATGAAAGCGTCTAACTATGGGAGAATTATCTCAGCCTCATCAATTAATGCATTTCAGGGGGCATTCGGTCAAACCAATTATTCGGCAAGTAAAGCGGCAATTGTTGGCTTTACACATTCACTTTGTAGAGAGGTTGGGAAGTATAATATAACAGTTAATGCAGTAGCCCCAGGGTTTATTAAATCTGAAATGACAGATTCTATGCCAGAGGAAATTATTAAAGCTGGAATTGCTCAAATTCCAGTTGGACGAATTGGAACTCCAGAAGATATGGCTCACGCTTATCTCTTTTTAGCATCAAAAGAAGCAGGCTTTGTTAGCGGACATACCTTACACGCTAATGGAGGTGCAATGCCCTTTTAAAATGACAAAAGAAACTAAAAATTTATTTGATTTAACTGGTAAAGTAGCCATAATAACTGGATCCAGTAAAGGTATTGGCCTTGCCATAGCATCTGCATTTGCTGAATATGGAGCCCACGTAGTTTTAAGTAGTCGTTCACAAGATGCAATCAATGGTGCCGCTAAAGAATTGAAACAAAAAGGTTACTCTGTAACCGCGCAAGCTTGTCATGTAGGGGATGAAAATCAACTTGAAAATTTAGTTAAAAGGACTCTTGAAAAATTTGGGAGAATAGATATATTGGTAAATAATGCAGCTATTAATCCGGTCTATGAAACTCTAGAGAAAACATCCGAATCTGTGTATGAAAAAATGATGAATGTAAATTTAAAATCAGCTTTCTCTCTTAGTAATCTATGTTTTTCTCATTTAGCTAAAAGAAAAGAAGGAGCTATTATAAATATTTCTTCTATAGAGGGTTTAAAGCCTAGTCTAGGTTTAGGTATATATAGTGTAACAAAAGCAGCTTTGATTATGCTTACTCAAGTACAGGCAAAAGAATGGGGAAAACATGGTATTCGTTCAAACGCAATTTGTCCTGGTTTGATACAAACTAAATTTAGTGAAGCCCTTTGGAGTAATGAGGCTATATTAAATAAAATTGAAAAACAATTACCCTCCGGTAGAATGGCGCAACCAATTGAAATAACCGGTTTAGCAGTTTATCTAGCATCCCAAGCAGGCAGCTATTCAACTGGTGGCATTTATACTGCTGATGGAGGATATATGACAATGTAAAATGAGAAATATGGGAACACAAAAACCTCATAAAAGTATATTTAAAAATATATCTGATATGGAAAGTGCATTGGGTAAAGAATTGGGCCTTACTCCTTGGAGGATAATGGATCAAAAACGAATTAATAGTTTTGCTAAAACTACCCAAGACGAGCAGTGGATTCATATTGATGAAAAACGTTGTGTTAAAGAGTCTCCTTACAAGCATACTATAGCACATGGATTTTTGATGTTATCAATGTGTTCTAAAATAATGTACGATACTTATGAAATCAAACAGTCTTCAATGGCTATAAATTACGGTTTAGATAAGGTTCGTTTTCCAAATGCTACCAAAGCAGGATCAAAATTTAGAGGGCGCGTCTCTCTGGCTGATTTTAAAGTTATTCCAAATGGAGCAAAGTATAAATTAAATGTAATTATCGAACTTGAGGGTCATGAAAAGCCAGCTTGTGTAGCTGAGTTTTTAGCTCTCGCTTATAATTAACAAATCATGGAAAATCCTGTATTATTTAATGTAAAAAATGGTGTCGCTACTATTACACTTAACAGACCTGATCGATACAATGCTGTAAACCAAGAATTAGTTGATGGAATATCAAGCGCACTTATTAAATGTGAAACCGAGGAGTCTATTCGATCAGTTGTTATAACTGGTGCAGGGCGCGGTTTTTGTTCAGGTGCAGATATGTCTGTTTTTGGGGATGAAGTTACTCCAGAACAAAGGAGTCAATACATAATAGATCAATATCAACCACTTATAAATCAATTCTTTTCATTAAAAAAACCAATTATTGGTGCAATAAATGGAACAGCTGCTGGAGTAGGTGCCGCTTTTGCTTTAGCTTGTGATTTTCGTGTGATGAGCGATCAAAGTGGAATATTATTTGCTTTTGTCAATATTGGATTAGGTCCCGATGGTGGAGCAAGCTGGCTTCTTGCAAGACAAGTTGGATACAGCCGTGCTCTAGAAATCGCAACAAGTGGGAAAAAGGTAACAGGACAAAAATGTTTGGAATTAGGACTTACTAACCGTATTGTAAATCAAGATGAAATTTTAAGCAATGCTCAAGAATGGGCAGCTGATTTTGCAATTCGCCCTACTTTAGCCATTGGTATAGCAAAAGAAGATATGTTTTATGCTATGAACCATAGTCTTAACGAAGCAATTGCTTTTGAAGCAAAAAAACAAATTGATGCATTTAAGAGTCATGATTTGAAGGAAGGAGTTTCAGCATTTATTGAAAAAAGGAAACCTAATTTTTTAGGGAAATAACATTAGAGCATGAATTTTGAAGAAATAAAAAAAAAGACAGAAGCTTTTGTAAAAGAAGAATTATTAACTCTTGAACCCTGGATACTAAATGTTAAATGGGAAGAGAAACTGCCTAAGCTAAATGAACTAAGAGGAAAAGTTAAATCTAAGGGCCTTTGGCTCCCACAGATTTCAAAAGAATATGGAGGTTTAGGATTAACAAATGCTGAGCATGGAGAAGTCAGTGAAATTCTTGGGGCGAGTCCATATGGTCACTTCTGCTTTAATTGTCAAGCTCCTGATGCTGGCAATATGGAAATTCTTATTGAGTTTGGAACGGATAAGCAAAAAGAAACTTATTTATACCCTCTTTTAAAAGGAGAAATAAGAAGTTGTTTTGCAATGACAGAACCCGATTATGCAGGATCTAATCCAGTACAAATGGGAACAATTGCTACAAAAAAAAATAGCAACTATCTGATTAACGGTCATAAGTGGTTTACCTCAGGTTTTGATGGAGCTACTTTTGCAATTGTTATGCTTTTGACTGACCCCAAGGCCAGCGTACCGCATCAAAAAGCAAGTCAAGTAATAGTACCTACATCTTCACAGGGGTTAGAATTTGTAAGAAATATTTCTATTATGGGACATCCAGGTGGTGGTTGGGAAAGTCATGCAGAAATCAAATTCAATAACGTAAAAGTTCCATTAACAAACGTTTTGGGTGGTGAAGGAGAAGGTTTTACTATTGCACAAAAAAGACTTGGTCCAGGAAGAATACATCACTGTATGCGCTGGATTGGAATGTGTGAAAGAGCTTTTGATCTAATGTGTGAACGTGCTGTATCCAGAGAGATATCTGAAGGAGTAAACCTAGGTGAAAAACAGACTATTCAAAACTGGATTTCAGAATGTAGAGCTGAAATAAATGCTTCACGACTTTTGGTTCAGGACGCAGCAAAAAAAATTGATGTCCAAGGGGCTTACAAAAGCCGATCTGAGATTTCTATTATTAAGTTTTATTGTGCACAGGTCCTCCAAAAAGTTGTGGATTGTGCCATTCAAGTGCACGGGGCAAAGGGAGTTACAGATGACACAATTCTTGCCTCTTATTATCGTCACGAAAGAGCTGCTCGAATATATGATGGTGCAGATGAAGTTCATAAAAGCAGATTAGCTAGAAGTATTTTAAAAAAATACAAACCTAAAGAGTAATTCAGATGGCTAAAATCTGTGATCACATAAAGAGCTAAAATTTATTTTAATGAGATAATAAGTATCAGTTGATCAAAAGATTCTATAAATAATATTTTATTAAAATTATATGATAAGCGAAGTAGATCAAGCAGTAAAAATAAGAGAAGGACAATCAATAAATACCGATTCTCTAGAAACTTATTTACGAAATAGCATGCAGCTGCCTGTGTCACATTTAGAGGTTCTACAATTTCCTTCCGGCTATTCTAATCTGACATATCTTTTAAAATTTGGGGAAAAAGAGTTAGTTCTAAGAATGCCCCCAAAGGGAGTAAATATTAAGTCTGGTCATGACATGCATAGAGAATTTCGAATCCTTTCAGGACTACATCCTATTTATAATAAAGTCCCAAAACCCTATTTATTTTGTGATGATGAACGAATTTTAGGAGCTCCATTTTATGTTATGGAGCGCCTGCGTGGAATTATTTATCGAGGTCATACTCCTAAAAAACTTTTACCAGATCCAAACCAAATGAAAAACCTGTCTGAAGCTTTTGTGAATACATTAGTAGAAATACATTCTTTTAATTATAATGATGCAGGATTTGAAGAATTGGGTAGACCCGATGGATATGTTAAAAGACAAATTGAGGGTTGGACAAAAAGATATATTAATGCCAAAACTGATGAGTCTGAATCGTTAGAAAAAGTTTACACTTGGCTCAATAATAATATTCCAACAGAGCAAAGAGTAGCTTTTATTCACAACGATTTTAAATATGATAATTTGATTCTTTCACAAGATCAAAGTTTAGAGATAAAAGGAGTGTTGGATTGGGAGATGGCCACTCTTGGAGACCCCTTAATGGATCTAGGGACTACTTTAGGATATTGGATTCAAGAATCAGATCCAGATTTTCTAAAAGAAAACAATATGAACATTACACTTGTAAATGGTAACTTAACTAGAAGTCAGGTCGTGGAAAAGTATTCAAAAAAAAGTAATATTGAAATGAAAAATATTTCTTTTTATTATGTTTATGGTCTTTTTAAAATAGCTGTTATTATACAGCAAATTTATTATAGATACAAAAATGGATACACAACTGATATACGTTTTAAAAACTTGAATGAAGCAGTCGAAATGTACGGTAAAATGGGACTACAGGCTCTTCAGAAAAATAAAATAGATAATTTATATTAGAGAAAAAAATGGAAATAAAAACGGACGTCTCCTTGAGTAATTTTAGGACAGAAACAAGAGCTTGGTTAGAATTGAATTGTCCAGAAAGTATGAGGCAACCAATCAAAGACCCTTCTGATTTATATTGGGGAGGTCGTAATGCTAAATTTAAATCAGAAGATCAAAGACTATGGTTTGAAAGAATGTTTGAAAAAAAGTGGGTTGTCCCTTATTGGGAAACTAAATATGGTGGAGGTGGTTTGTCCTCAGAAGAAAATAATATTTTGACTCAAGAAATGATCCGATTAGGATGTAGAAAACCACTTTATAGTTTTGGAATTTCTATGCTAGGACCGGCATTACTTAATTTTGCCTCAGAAGAGCAAAAATTAAAATACCTCCCTCAAATTGCTGAAGGTAAAATATGGTGGTGTCAGGGATATAGTGAGCCAAATGCAGGAAGTGACCTGGCAAGTTTACAAACAAAGGCAATTGATAAGGGAGAATATTATGAAATTACAGGATCAAAAGTATGGACTTCTTATGCTGATAAATCTGATTGGATTTTTTGTTTAGTTCGGACTGATTTTAATGCTTCAAAACATAATGGAATTAGTTTTATATTAATTGATATGGCATCCAAAGGGGTGAGTACAAGACCTATAAAACTAATCAGTGGAAAATCTCCTTTTTGTGAAACATTTTTTGATGCTGTTAAGGTCCCTAAAGAAAACTTAATAGGTGAAATAAATGAAGGTTGGACTATAGCGAAGTATCTTTTGACCCATGAGAGGCAAATGATTGGTGGTATTGGGGAAACAGATATAAAAAAAGAGGTACATTCTGTAGCACTTGAAAAGCTTCCTTTAAATAATAATGGATCAATTTCAGATGGGGTATTGAGAAATCAAATTTCTGATTTTGAAATGGATGAGGAAATTTTTGACTTAACAATTCAGAGAGTCACTGACGAAGCAAAAACAGGTAATAACTCAGGAGCACTTTCTTCTTTTTTTAAATTTTATGGAACAGAATTAAATATTGCCCGATATGAATTATTGATGGATATAAGTGGCACAGAAGCACTTTTCTGGGGAGAAAATGAAAAGACCGAAGGTGATTTAGCTCGAAAATTTTGTCGCTCTAAAGGAAATTCTATCGAAGGAGGGACTTCAGAAATTCAGTTGAATATAATTTCTAAATTAATTTTGGGCTTGCCCACAAAATAAAATTTTTATGGCTTTAATCTTAACAGAAGAACAAAAAATGCTTAAGGATTCTGCGAAAGAACTTCTAGCAACCAAATCTCCAGTAAGTAAGATGCGCGATTTACGGAACTCAAAATACACCCCATATGATCCAAAATTATGGGATGAAATGGTATCAATGGGCTGGTCAGCTCTAACTATTCCAGAAAGTTACAATGGATTAGATTTTGGATTTGTTGGCCTTGGACAAGTTTTAGAACAAACGGGGAGAAATCTTTCAAAATCACCTTTAGTTTCTTCAATTCTTTTAGGGACTTCTGCTTTAAGATTGTCAGATAATGAAATTTTAAAAGCAAAATTATTCCCAGGGATAATGGAAGGTACTTGTAAATTAGCTTTTGCAATGCAAGAGGGCATATACCATCAAACAAAACTATTTAAAACTAGTGCAGTTTTAGAAGATGAAAACTATACGATTAATGGATCAAAAACTATTGTTATAGATGGAACAACTGCAGATCATTATATTGTTGTTTGTCAAATCAATGATAATTTAAGTTTATTTATTATTGATTCTAATTCAAAAGGAATTACAATTTCAAAAAAAATATTAATGGATTCTGGATCCTATGCAGATGTAACATTTAAAAATGTATCGGTTTCTGCAGAAAATCAGTTAAATATTAAACTTGACGGCAGTCAACTTTTAGATCAAATTATGACTATTGCTTATGCAGGTATTTCTGCTGAACTTTTAGGAATCTGTAAACAGTCATTTGATATCACCATAAAATATTTAAAAGAACGTCAACAATTTGGAGTAATAATAGGGACTTATCAAGCTCTTCAACATAGAGCTGTGATTCTTTTTTCAGAGATTGAATTATGCAAGTCAATTGTATTAAAGGCACTTCAAGCAATTGATAATAATGACCCTGAAGCATTAAAATACTCGCATTTAGCAAAAGCCAAATTATGTAAAACAACTAAATTAGTCACCAACGAAGCAATCCAATTACATGGTGGAATAGGAGTAACAGATGATGCTGACATTGGATTTTATTTAAAAAGGGCAAGAGTTGCCAAGCAGCTTTTCGGTGATTATAATTACCATCTAGATCAATTAGCAGTGATTAAGGGGTATTGATAGCTATAAATTTGTTTAAAAAAAGGCTCTAAAATCGTTAACTATTTAGGATGAACCCTATATATTTGCAACTTGAAAATCAACTTAAAAGATTAATTCAAATTCAATAAAAAATGGCTCAAAGCATAGGTAAAGTTTCTCAAATAATCGGACCTGTCGTAGATGTTGATTTTAGTGGTAAAGACAATCCATTGCCTGAAATCTATGATGCATTAGAAATCTCAAAAGAAGATGGTACTAAACTTATTTTAGAGGTTCAATCTCATATTGGAGAAGAGACGGTGAGAACAGTATCCATGGATTCAACGGATGGTTTAAGTCGAGGAGTAAAAGCAGTAGCCCTAGGCAATCCAATTCAAATGCCAGTAGGAGGCGAAATATATGGCCGTTTGTTTAATGTAATTGGAGATGCAATTGATGGGATGGAAAACCTTCCGAAAGAGGGTAATCAAGGCCTCCCTATTCATCGTGAAGCTCCTGCTTTTGAAGATCTGTCTACTTCAACTGAAGTACTTTTTACTGGAATAAAAGTAATTGACTTAATAGAACCGTATGCTAAAGGAGGTAAAATTGGTTTATTTGGCGGTGCTGGGGTTGGAAAAACAGTTTTGATTCAAGAATTGATTAATAACATAGCCAAAGGACATGGTGGACTTTCAGTTTTCGCTGGAGTAGGAGAACGAACAAGAGAAGGGAATGATTTATTACGTGAAATGTTAGAATCTGGAATTATAAAATATGGTGACGATTTCATGAAATCTATGGAAGAAGGCGGATGGGATCTTAAAAAAGTTGATAAAGCCGCAATGAAAGATTCTAAAGCTACCTTTGTTTTTGGGCAAATGAATGAACCTCCTGGAGCGAGAGCTCGAGTTGCACTTTCTGGATTAACCATTGCAGAATATTTTCGTGATGGAGCTGGGGAAGCTCAAGGAAAAGACGTTTTATTTTTTGTAGATAATATTTTTCGATTTACTCAAGCGGGATCTGAGGTATCTGCACTTCTAGGGCGAATGCCATCAGCTGTAGGTTACCAACCAACACTAGCCACTGAAATGGGCGCTATGCAAGAACGAATTACTTCTACAAAAAAAGGATCTATTACCTCTGTGCAAGCTGTTTATGTTCCTGCGGATGATCTTACAGACCCAGCACCTGCGACAACTTTTGCCCACTTAGATGCAACAACTGTCCTTTCAAGAAAAATAGCTGAACTTGGAATTTACCCTGCGGTGGATCCACTAGATTCAACTTCTCGAATATTAACTCCAGAAATTTTAGGAGACGAACATTACACATGTGCTCAAAAAGTAAAAGAACTATTACAGCGCTACAAAGAACTTCAGGACATTATTGCTATACTGGGAATGGATGAACTATCCGAGGAAGACAAACTAGCTGTCTCAAGAGCAAGGCGAGTTCAAAGATTCCTGTCTCAACCATTTCATGTCGCTGAACAGTTTACTGGAATCCCAGGAGTATTGGTAGATATAAAAGACACTATTAAGGGTTTCAATATGATCATGGATGGAGAATTAGATCACCTACCTGAAGCAGCATTTAATCTAAAGGGGACTATTGAAGAAGCTATTGAAGCCGGTGAGAAAATGTTAGCTGAAGTATAGATATGCAACTTGAAATCGTTTCTCCCGAAGCCCAACTTTACAGTGGTGAAGTCAAGAGTTTAACTTTGCCAGGTGCTTCAGGTTCTTTCCAGATTTTAGATAATCATGCTCCAATAGTTTCAACATTAGTTGCCGGGCGAGTTAAAATTGAAGGTAATATTGTTATTGAAAAAGAAAATCAATCTAAGTTTACTAAAGAAGGTAATTATACTTTCCTTGAAATTGAATCTGGAGCGATTGAATTGAGTAAGAATAAGGTTATACTTTTAACCGATTAACACAAGCCTAAAAATTCTTCTTAGAGTTCTGCTAAGGCTTCATAAATTTTAGAATGTTCCCACCCGCGATAAGAGAAGTAGTAAAATATTTTCTTTTTTTGCTCAACTTTACTAAGTTCTTCTAATTCTTTTTTTCGTTTTTCAAAAAGATCATAAAAGGTGCTTTGATAAATATTTTCTGAAATTTCTTTCAGTCCTAATTTTATATTAAAATCAGATATACCTCGTTTTTTCAATTCTCTTATAATTCGATTTTTCCCCCATTTTTTTATTCTAAATTTTCCTCTAGCAAAGCTTTTAGAAAAACGAGTTTCATTCAGATAATTATTTCTAATAAGGTCCGCTACAATTTTATCTCTAGCCTCAGGGATCATTCCCATTTCTTTCAATTTAGCAATCACTTCTAAATGACATCGATCTTGGTAGGCACAGTAATATTCAAGCTTCTTTTGAGCCTCAACAACTGTGTAATTTTGTTTTTTTTTCACTTGTACAAGTTAAAGAATTACTAAAAAAACTTTCAAAAATTTATTTTACTCTACATTTAAAAAATTATTAAAAAAAAAGCCATAGCTCAATCAGCTACGACTTTTTTTATTAACTACGGAGTCTTCTACGGTCCTTATTTAAGAAACGAAACTCCAAATATTGATAAGCATGGCGTGGAACAATACGAATCCACTTTTTATATTCAAAATACCATTTTAAGCGTTGGGATGGATTCCCACTTAATATGTACGCAGCTACAAAAGGATGTAAATGTAAATGTATTTGTTCCTTTTTATTGCGATTGTTCTTAGTAATCTTACTAAGCTCTGTGTTGATTTTGTCAATTAGTACAATTGGCGCCTCGACTTCACCATTTACATTTGGATTCGGCTCCTTTGTTTTGATATTCATCTCTGGTCTTACACGCTGTCGTGTAATTTGAATGAGACCAAAACGGCTTGGAGGAAGAATTTTATGTTTGGTTCTATCTGTGCTCATTTCGTTAGTCAAGTGTTCAAATAGTTTCTTGCGATTTGAATTACTGTTTAGATCAATAAAATCTACTACAATGATTCCACCCATATCGCGAAGACGTAACTGTCTTGCAATTTCAGATGCAGCTATGAGATTGACTTCCATTGCTGTTTCTTCTTGGCTTTTTGAACGGTTTGACCGGTTTCCGCTATTAACATCAATAACGTGTAAGGCTTCAGTATGTTCGATGACCAAATAAGCTCCCTTTTGCATTGAAACAGTAGTTCCAAATGAGGATTTAATTTGGCGTTCGATCCCAAATTTTTCAAAAATTGGGAGATGATTTTCGTATAGTTTAACAATCGATTTTTTTTCCGGCGCTATAATTTCAATATAGTCTTGGATTTCCGATTGCATCTCTGCATCATCTACATGAATCCCAGTAAAGTTATCATCAAAAATATCACGAAGAATACTTGAAGAGCGATTTATTTCACTCAAAACTTTCGACGGATATTTATCAATTTGCTTTAATTTTCCAGACAAATTTTTCCACCGAGTCAGCAATTGCTCAATATCAGCGTCCAAAGCAGCTACTTTTTGACCTTCTGCGACTGTACGAATTATAAGTCCAAAACCTTTTGGCCGAATACTTTGTACAAGTTTTTTAAGCCTATTTTTTTCAGCTCTACTTTCAATTTTCTGGGAAATAGATACTCGATCTGAAAATGGCATTAGGACCATAAAGCGGCCAGCTAATGAAATTTCAGAACTTAGTCTAGGTCCTTTTGTAGATATTGGTTCTTTTACTACTTGAACTAAAACGATTTGCTTTGGTGATAAAGCTTCCTCAACATTACCGTCTTTTTCAATATCATCTATATAACGAAATTGTTTTAAAAGATAATCTTTGTTTTTACCTGTGCTTATCTGTTTAATATATTTAACTAATGAAGGGAGCTTAGGTCCTAGATCATGATAATGTAGAAAACCATCTTTTTCGTGGCCTACATTCACAAAAGCGGCATTTAAACCAGGAATAGCTTTTCTAACTTTTCCCACAAAAATGTCTCCAACGGAAAACTTGTTGTCCTCAACTTCTTTATTAAGCTCAATTAACTTTCCATCCTTGAGCAGTGCAAAATCAACAGCAGAGGAATGCGAACGTATAATTAATTCTTTATTCACTCTGAATTATTTTGTGTTAACACGAGTTGTTTTCGTGAAAACGGATTAAACAATATTTTCAGGATTTTCCTGTAGCAGCAATTAATTTTAAATGCTGCATTTCAATGAACGTTTGGTAAATTTTTTGAGTGTTTTGCCGAACACTATTTTTTCTTGTGGCGATTTGCTCTACGGCGTTTTTTTCGCTTATGCGTCGCTACCTTGTGTCTTTTTCGTTTTTTACCACTTGGCATATATAGTTGTTAAATTTTAGTTAAGAATTAGTTTGATACAGTTACTTTAGATTTTACGCCTTTAACAAATATTTTTGCAGGTTTGAAAGCGGGTATGTTGTGTGCGGGAATTTTGATAGCAATATTTTTTGATATATTACGTCCTGTTTTTTCAGCACGGGTTTTTATTATAAAACTGCCAAAACCTCTCAAATATACATTCTCTCCTTTTTCTAAGGAGCCCTTTACTTCTTTCATAAATTTTTCAACAGTTGCTTGCACATCAGCGCGATCAATACCGAGCTGATCTGATATATTTGATACAATATCTGCTTTTGTCATAATTTTTTAATTTAATGATCAATATTTAAGGCCTGCAAATATATAAATTTATATTATAAAATGCTCTGAGTAAAGTTTTTATATTATAATTGTCGTATATAAATTGAATACTGTTAAATGGGTTAAATTTTGAATATAACTAAGGTTTTACTTGCGTGGTACGATGAAAATAAACGCAACTTTTTATGGCGAGAAACAAAAGATCCCTATAAAATTTGGCTTTCAGAAGTTATTCTTCAGCAAACGAGGACTAATCAAGGAATTCCCTATTATAAGCGTTTTTTGAAAACTTTTCCAACTGTGAAACATCTCGCATTAGCAAAAGAGAATTCTGTTTTAAAATTATGGCAGGGATTAGGGTACTATTCTAGAGCCAGAAACTTACATTCAACTGCACAATACATATACAAAGAATGCGGGGGTAAATTTCCAACAACTTTTAATTCTCTAATTAAGCTTAAAGGAGTCGGTGACTACACCGCGAGCGCAATATCTTCAATTTGCTATGACCTGCCAGAGGCAGTTGTAGATGGCAACGTATTTCGTTTTTTATCTCGTTATTTTGGAATTTACACCCCTATTGATACAACTCAGGCTCATCATGAATTTAAGTATAAGGCAATGAGCTTAATGGATGAAAATCAACCTGGAAATTTTAATCAAGCATTAATGGATTTTGGTTCCATTCAATGCACTCCTAAAAATCCATTATGTAAGAGCTGCCCTTTTTCATCTAATTGCATAGCTTTTAACCAAAATAAAATAGGAATTTTACCTATAAAAAAAGGGAAGCAAAAAGTAACAGATCGCTATTTTAACTATCTTGTTATTCAAGATCAAAATGGAGAAATTCAATTAGAAAAACGCACTGAAAAAGGAATTTGGCAAAATCTATTTCAATTTCCATTAGTCGAAACAAATTGTCCTATAAGTAATAAAGAACAACTATCTGAAAAGATTTCTAGCGAAAAGATGGATGAGCTAAATCCTGAAAAATTAAATTTATGGAATTCTAGTCCAATAATACATAAATTAAGCCATCAAAAACTTCATATTTTTTTCTGGATTATTACATCAAAGATATATCTTAAAAAAGGCTATTCATTAAAGGCATTAAAAAAACGAGCGGTTCCAGTTGTAATACAAAATTTTATAGATAATTTTTTCACAGTTGATGCGTGATTGCTTAAATTTACAATAACTAAATTCTTTAATATATGAGTGGCACCTTAAATAAAGTTATGCTAATTGGACATCTTGGAGATGATGTTAAGATGCATTATTTTGAAGGTGGTGGCTCAATAGGTCGATTTCCTCTAGCAACTAATGAATCTTACACAAATAAAAATAGTGGAGAAAAAATAACAAATACTGAATGGCACAATTTAGTTGTACGTAACAAGGCAGCAGAAATTTGTGAAAAATATTTAAGTAAGGGCGACAGGATTTATGTCGAGGGAAGAATTAAAACTAGAAAATGGACTGGTGAAGACGGGGTTGACAGATACTCTACTGAGATCAATGTTAATGAGTTTACTTTTCTGACAACTAAAAAAGATGTTTCACAAGAAACTTCTTCAAATTCATTATCTAAAAATGAAACCCAAGCATCTCCTTCTGATAAAGAAGACCTACCCTTTTAAACAGATATCTATTGTATCTAGAATCAATGCTTTTTCTTAATTTCTTGAGCTTGCCAATAGATGAAATATGGGTTCAGCTCACCCTAGTAATTTTTTTGTTAATAAGTTCGGCATTGATATCAGGTGCAGAAGTAGCCTTCTTTTCTCTACAGATAAAGTCATTGGAAGATACTGAAGATGCAGAATTAACCCAATCTATAAGAAGAGTAATATCATTATTAAAAAAACCAAAACGATTATTAGCTACTATTTTAGTCGCAAATAACTTCATAAATATTGCTATAGTACTATTATTTACTTCATTGAGTAAAACAATATTTAAATCTATAGAAAACCAATTAATAGTCCTTTTTATAGAGATTGGAATTATTACTACCATAATATTGATTTTTGGTGAAATCTTACCAAAGATTTATGCAAATCGAAATGCATTGGCTTTTTCTAAACGAATAGCACCAATAATTAGATTTTTAGATAAGTTTTTGTTGTTTTGGGTTACCTACCCAATGAGTCAAACTACAATTTTTTTGGAACGACGCCTAGGGGACAAAAAAAATCAACTCTCCGTTGATCAACTTTCTCAAGCGCTAGAACTAACCGGAGAAGATGAAACTACTTCTGATGAACAACGTATTTTAGAAGGGATAGTAAACTTTGGAAGTACAGATACCCGAGAAGTGATGTGCCCTAGAATCGATATGTTTGCTCTATCTGACGAACTAACTTTAGAAGAAATAATTCCTTTAATTTTGGATCAAGGGTTTTCTAGAATACCAGTATTCAATGAAAAAAAAGATAACATTAAAGGAATTTTATATATAAAAGACCTACTTCCAAATTTAAAAACTCCGAATTACGAATGGCAAACCCTTTTAAAGCCGCCGATTTATGTCCCGGAAAACAAAAAATTAGATGACTTACTAAAAGAATTTCAACAAAAGAAAAATCATTTGGCCATAGTTGTTGATGAATATGGTGGAACTTCAGGACTTATTACACTTGAGGATATAATGGAGGAAATAGTCGGTGATATTAGTGATGAATTTGATGAGCAAGACCTTAGTTATTCAAAATTAGATGAAAACACATTTATTTTCGAAGCTAAAATTAGTTTGAAAGATTTTTTTAGAATTCTAAAATTAGAAGAAACCGAAATTTTTGAAACAATTAAAGGAGATGCTGAAACATTGGCTGGTCTTATTCTTGAAATAACAAAAAAATTTCCTAAAAGAGGACAAAAAATTAAATTCGAGGGATATCAATTCATAATTGAGGAAATAGGAAAATTTAGAATCAAACAGGTTAAAGTGAGCCTTCCTAAGGAGAAAAAAAATTGATCAAAAAATTATACATATTAATCCCGATTGTAATCTTTTTATCATGTGTATCAGATGTCCAACCTAAACCCAAAGCTTATTTCAGTTTAAAATATCCTAAAGCAAATTATAAAAAAATAAAATCTGAATTTGATATTTCTTTTGAATATAACTCCATTGCAGAATTAAGATTTGACCAAAAATCATCTCGTCTTTTATATCCAAATATGAAAGCTACTCTATATCTTAATTATAAAAAGGTAAAAAATAATTTAGATTCTTTGCTTAACGATGCATATAAGATTCCCTATAAACACATTTCAAAAGCAGATGCTATCCCTGAGAAAATTTTCATAAACAAGGAAAATGATGTTTACGGGACTCTATTCTCAATAATTGGTGATGCTGCATCTCAACATCAGTTTTTTTTAACTGATAGCGTAAATCATTTTTTAGTTGGCACTTTATATTTTTTTGCTAAACCTAATTATGATTCAATATATCCTGCTGTAAAATATTTGGAAAAAGACATTATACGCTTAATTGAGACACTTGAGTGGGAGTAGTTTTTAATCGTTCTAACAACATATTATTTTTGATTATGACATCACTACAATATAAATTCCAAGACCCAAAAAACATTTGATTAGGTATGCTTAAAAAATACAAAATGTTATACAGCCATGGATAAGAATATTAAAAAATGGGTATACTTAATATCATTATCTATTATTTGGGGGAGCTCTTATATTTTGATTAAAAAAGGTTTGGTGGGTTTTAAACCTCTTCAGCTTGGTTCTATAAGGATTATAATAACTACAGCTATTCTTCTGTTATTTGGCTGGAAAGAATTAAAATCCATACCCACGGCTTCTTGGAAATGGATTGCTTTTACGGGATATTTTGGAACTTTTTTCCCAAGTTTTCTATTTGCATTTGCCGAAACTGTCATTGATTCGTCAGTAGCTGCTGTATTAAATGGAATGACGCCGCTGTTTACCTTATTAATAGGTATTTTCTTTTTTGGTTCTTTTTTTAAATGGGGTAAAATTTTAGGAGTAATTATTGGATTTGGAGGCACTTTGATTTTAGTTTCCAATGAGTTCACTATAAACACTGGAACTAATAGTTGGTACACATTTTTGATAGTTTTTGCTGCTTTTTGTTATGCTATCAATGTTAATGTAATCAAGTATAAATTGAACATGGTTTCGCCAATGGGTATTGCTCTAGGGAATTTTTTATCGATCATAGTTCCTTCAGTATTAATTTTGACTTTTTCAGATTTTCCTTGGGAAGAAGTATTCTATGAAAATAAA
>CABYBK010000029.1 GCA_902517245.1 uncultured Bacteroidota bacterium
CAGGATCTTTAAGCCCGATAGCGTTGATAAATGAAATAAAAAGCTTTTTCAAAAAAACTATTTTACTTTCTGGATGTATTAGTACAGGACAAGATATAGCTTCTGCTCTTCAAATGGGAGCAGATCTTGCATATATGGGAACTCGATTTATTAATGTTAAAGAGAGTATGGCAGATCCCAAATATCAAGAAATGATTATTAATAGCAGGGCAGAGGACATTGTATATACAGCTGCTGTTTCAGGAGTGAATGCAAATTTTCTACGGCCCAGTCTTGAGGCCATGGGTATAACTGAAGAACATTGGAGTAAAACAAAAAAAATTGATTTTGGAAGTGAATTAGATGCCGCAAAGGCAGAAGCTCAAGCATGGAAAACTATATGGTCAGCAGGTCAGGGTGTTACATCTATAGACGATGTAAGGTCAACGGCTGACCTAGTTAATCTATTAGTGAATGAATTTAAAATTGCTCTAGAGAATCAGCAGAATAATTACAAAAAATATTTTTAAGAATGAGCCTTTTGGTTACAGTTCAAAACTAAATCAACGAGTAAGTCTATAAATTAAAATTGCACTTCTTTGTATCAGTGCATTCATTGTATTCAAATTTACTGTTTCTTGAGGTGTATGTGCCCCTTCACCCATAGTTCCTAGACCGTCAATACCATCTGTAAAGTCTGCAACAAAAGATATATCCGCTGCGCCACGTTTTAGTGGATCATATGGTTTTACACCTCCTTGTCCCAAATCCTTGCTAACATGATCTAATTTAGCTAATAAAGCTAAATTACCCTCTGTTGGCTCCATAGCTGGGTAGCTATCATTAAAGGTTATACTTGCAGTAGTCTGGGGGAGGTTTTGAGTTACAATCTTTCGCATTTTAGATCTTGTGTTCTCTTTTTGTTCTTCTGAAATAAAACGCAACCCTCCACTAACTATTGCTTTTTGAGCTACAACATTTGACTTTCCAAAAACTTCACCACTACTTTTTTTCATATTGAAGTCAACAAAAGTTCCACCCAGTATAGTTCCTGGATTAAATGTAAGATATTCCTCACCACGAACTTCTTCGTAGAATGAATTAAGAATCCTGCTCATTTCAAAAATTGCACCAGCTCCAACTTGATCATTAAATATGCTTGAAGAATGGGATCGTACTCCTTGTGTTTCAACACGCCAACCAGATGCCCCCCTTCTCGCGATGGTTGCATATTCAAATCCTGATGCATTTTCATAACCTAAAGCAATATCAGCCTCTTTTCCAGCTTCAATTAGATCCTTTCGGGAAATTGAAATTGGTTTTCCTGTACTTTCTTCATCACCAATAAATGCGATAGTTATTGATGCATTTCTTAATAAATTCAGTTCATTTAAGGCTTTTAATGCATAAAGGATAACCACATTTCCACCTTTCATATCGTTAGCACCTGGTCCGAAGGCAATACTATCTTGACGTATAAAGTTTTGGAAAGGACTATTTTCTTCAAAGACAGTATCTAAATGACCAATTAAAAGTAATTTTTTACCTTTTTTACCTTTTATGGAGGCAAACAAATGGCCAGCGCGATTCATCTCTTTTGGCATGTCTATCCAGCGGGTCTCAAAACCAATATCATCAAGTGCATCACTAAATATATTCCCTACTTTACGAACTCCCTTTGGATTTAGTGATCCACTATTAATGTTTACTACTTTTTCTAAAAAGTCAATACTTTCCTCATGAGTAGCTTTGACCTTATCAATGATTTTAAGCTCAACTTTTGTAAGTTTTTGACTATTTACGTTTAAAACAAAACAAAAGATTAAGAGTAACCTAAAAAATATTTTATTCATTTTAAAAGTTTTTAGTAAGTGATTTTACAATTTTATTTTCTAAAAAAAATTCCTGAGCAATCACCTTTAGAGTTGTATAAAGTGGTATTGCTATAATCATACCGACAGGTCCTATAAGTGTACCTGATGCTAGTATTACGATAAATATCTCTAGTGGATGAGACTTTACACTATTGGAAAATATAAAGGGTTGACTTACGAAGTTGTCAATTATTTGTCCTATTAAAAAACCAATCATCACATATAATGTCTTTGGTATTATTACTGAACTGAAATCTGATCCGATAAAACTACTCATTGTTAAAAGCATCATCAATATTGCACCTACTATTGGACCGAGATATGGAATTAAATTTAATAATGCACAAAGAAAGGCAATGATAAATGCATTTTCAACATTGAATAATGCTAAAACAATGCTATATATAACAAGAAGGATACTTATCTGTAATAATAATCCCAAAAAATATCTTGAAAGTAGATTTTTGGTCTTTTCGATTGATTTTTCAACACGATCTGTAATTTTGTCATTTACCAATGCTAGGATGATACTTTTTTGAAGATGACTATCCTTCAAGAAAAAGAAAAGAATAAAAACTACAGCAAAAAGTCCAACAGTGAAACCTCCGAGTAATTCTAAAGTTTGATTCAATAATTCAGGTAATAAACCAAAATTTACATTTTGAAATAGATTGTCAACAGAAATTTGTTGTTGCCAAAAACTATTATCTAATTGAAAATAAACACTTATTTCTTCTACTAAAGTTTCTATATTAACCTTCAATAAATCCACTTCTAGCAATGAAAGGTTATTACCTTGCTGAATTAAAAGAGGCACAAAAAGAGAGAAAATACTGATTAACAGGCCCAATAAAAATGTGATGGAAATAACCGTAGCAAAAACATTTCGTATCTTTAAACGTTGAGTTAAAAATTGTTTTATTGGTCGTCCAATTAAACTAATAATTCCAGCAATAAGTAAATAAATTAAAAGTGTTTTTAGCTGAAAAAGTAACCATCCGATTATGAATAGTCCTGTAATCCTAAGAGCTGCCCAAAAAATTCCTTTTGCAATTTCTTTTGCGTTCATAAGATAAAGATAGGAAACTTAAAACTTTAAATTTTTTGATAATTCACAGAAATGCTATGACAACCAAAAATGCCAGCAGTTTCGGTTCTAAACCTTTGCTTGCCTAAACTCACAGGTGTAATTCCTGATAAAGTGGCTAATTTTATCTCTTCGGTGCTAAAATCTCCTTCAGGTCCAACACAAAGACTAATTTCATTTTCTGGAATCAAATACTCAGACAAATTTATTTTTTGAGTTGGATGACAATGTGCTATAACAGCTTTATATTTTAGCGCTTGTATATAATTTTTAAAAGAAATAACTGGTTTTATTTCTGGAAGAAAAAATTGATTAGATTGTTTAAGGGCAGAAATTGCGATTTTTGTTAGTCTTTCAATTTTAATAATCTTCCTTTCAGAATGTTTACAAATTATTGGAGTAATTGATGCTATTCCTAATTCAGTTAGTTTTTCAACTAACCATTCCATTCTTTCATTGCTTTTAGTTGGCGCAATTGCTAAGTGAATAAGTTTTTTTGGTGATTTATGTTTAATTGCGGCAATTTTTTCAACAAGGACTTTTTGTTGATTTAAAAACGTAAGTATACCTGTCCATTCTATCCCTTTTCCATCTGTAATCTTAATTTCAGATCCTTGTTTTTTTCTTAGTACTTTAATTAGATGTTTGCTATCTGATCGATTGAAAAGATGTTTTTGCGTTTCAATTTTAATTTGAGAATCGTAGAATAAGAGCATTCCTATATTTTTAATCTTGACATTGAGCTATCTGATATATTTCCGTAATTATTTTTTTGAATTTTAAAATAACTTGCTATGCCAATCATTGCTGCATTATCAGTAGTTAAATGTTGTGGTGGAAGAAATACTTCCCAACCTTCAGATTTAGCCTTATTTTTCAATTGTATTCGAATTTCTGAATTTGCTGCAACTCCACCACCAATAACAACTTGCTTAATATTGTAATCTTTAGCCGCTTTTTGAATTTTATTTAGAATAATTTGGACTAAACTATATTGTAAACTAGCACAAAGATCATTTAAATTTTTAGTAATAAATGTTGAATCTTTTTGTTTTTTTAAAAAATTTGTAAATGCAGTTTTGATTCCACTATAGCTTACATCATAGTTTTTAAGTTTTGTAATTGGAAAATCAAAGCGCATTGGATCACCATTTTGAGCTAATTTATCAATTTGTTCACCAGCTGGATAATCCAGTCCCAGTTGTTTGCCACATTTATCAAAAGCTTCTCCAATTGCATCATCAAGTGTTGTTCCTATGAGCTCCATTTCAAAATATCTTTTAACTATAACAATCTGTGTGTGTCCACCAGAAAGAGTGACTCCTAAAAATGGAAATACTGGAACTTTAATATTTTTATCTTCAATGAAATGAACAAGAAGGTGTCCTTGCATGTGATTTATGGGGATTAATGGAAGTCCAAGTGCTATGGAAAGGGATTTTGCAAATGAACTTCCAACAAGCAATGAGCCCAATAATCCAGGTCCTTGTGTATATGCGATTGCAGTTAACTCTTTTTTATCGATATTTGCTTCATTCAATGCTTGTGAAACTACAGGAATGATTTTAGATTGATGTGCTCGTGAGGCAAGTTCTGGAACTATACCACCATAAGCCTTGTGAATCAAATTTTGATCAGCAATGCAATTAGATAATACTTTTCGATCTTTCAATACCGAGGCCGCAGTATCATCACAAGACGTTTCAATTGCAAGGATATAATTATTTCTACGCAACATTGAGTTTTAAATAACGTTACAAAAATAAACGATTAGCATTAAAAAGAAGTATAAAATCCCGTTGATCCTAGCAGCAAGTTCTTTATTTACAGGGCTCGTTTTTTTTGTTTTAATATCAACTTCTTATGTTCAAACCAGAATCGTAAATACGCTCACTCAAGACTTCACTGATTTTACCCAACAAAATATATCTTTTCAAGATATTGAGCTGGGGTGGAATGGAAAATTAAAGTTTAAAAAATTTTATTTAGAAGACCACCATAAAGACACCCTATTGTATGTGAAAGCTATAGAAACATCTTTACTTGACTTAAAGCGTTTAGATGGAAATCATTTTGAAATATTTAATTTTAATGCTGAAGGTCTTTTTTTAAATTTAAAAAAATATAAAGGAGAGGAGACACATTCCTTAAAAATTCTGCTGGATAAATTTAATAGAGACTCCAGCAACAGAAGTAAAGTTCTTTTTAAAATTAGTTCAATCGACCTAAAAGAAGCTACTTTTATTTATAGGGACGAAATAAAAGACAAACAACCTGTTATTTACCTAGATTCATTATCTATTGTCGCAAAAGATTTAAGCTATATAAATAATGGTCTGGATGTCAAGATAGAAGAATTCGAAGGAGAGATACAGGATAATAAATCAGGATCATTTGAAATAAAAACCCTACTAAATTATAAACCTGGAGACCTTTACTTAAGACACTTAGATTTCAAATATGGCTCTAATAATTTAATTGGAAATTTAAAATTACAAGGAAAAAATAGAAGTCTAAGAAACTTTATTTCTTTGGGGTCCATAGATATGGAGGTGTTAGAAAGCAATTTGGATCTTTCAGCGTTATTTCCAAAAAATAAAAAATTCGAAAGTTTTCCACCATTAAGAGCTTCATTTAATTCTAGAGGAGAGTTTTCAGCTTTAGAGTTTAGCAATCTTAAAATTTCAAATTCAATTATAGATTATTATGGCGGTATAGAATCAAAAAATATTTTTGATCCAAATAGTTTAAGATTAGATTTTTTAATAGACTCTTTACAAATTAACACCCAACGACTTGATTCAATATCATTCATTCCAGATAAAATAAAACATCAGTTAGACGATTTATCAGTGATTAAGATTAATGGAATAAGCTCAATTTCAAATGAAACGATAGACTTAGATATCGAATCAAAAAATTCTTGGGGTAATTTTTCATTGAGTGGGATTATTGGGAATGGGATTTTTGAACCAAAAAAATCAGATAAAACCTTTTCCTTAAATATAAGCCTAATCAATTTAGATTTATCAGGTTTGATTTCAAAAAACATGGATTTAGAATTGGGAGCTAGATTATCTATAAAAGGTGATTTATCAAACAATAAAAAACCAATATTTTCCTGGGAAACTAATAATTCAAGGATTTCATATAGGGATATGAGTCTTCATGGTATCAGCATGCAGGGTAGAATTGAAGATAATCAACTAAGAAACACAATAAGCATAAATTCTGAAGTTATAAAATTGAAAAGTGATGCATTATATAATTATAATCTAAAAACTCCACAAACCACGGTACTTGCTAACATTGAACGTTTAGATTTGAATTCAATAGGTTTTAATTTGGGGGCCCAAAAAAAAGAATTTAAGGGAATTATCTCATCTAATATTAAAGGGAAAAATATTGATAGTTTAGTTGGTGTTATTAATATTTCGTCAGCCTCTATAGAAAATGAAATTCAGTCTGAGATTCTTAATCCCTTATCAATTACACTTAAATCTGAAAATAACAAAAACCATCTTAGGATAGAAAATACTGATTGTATTTCAGGAGAGTTAACTGGAGAATTTAATATTTCTGAGTTAAGTTCTTTATTTCAAAGTACTTTTCATGAGATATATCCTTTTTTTCCAAAAGTACAGGCGCCAAAAAATCATAAAATAAAATTTAATCTAAATATTTATAAAAAATTGTTGAATACATTATATCCTAATTTCTCGACAATCAATAATGTAGTTTTGAATGGCAACATAAATTCAAATGATTCAATCGCTAAATTTGTTATAGATGCGCCTTTAATAAAATATAAACAAATCCAACTTGAAAATCTCCATTTTGAGTTTGATACTAAAAATCCGTCGCAAAACTCTTATCTAAGTATAACTAATATTTCTAATAAGTTTTTCAATGGAAATAATTTAAATTTAACTAGTGTTAAAGAAAATGATACACTTTTTTTTCATTCAGAATTCCAAGGAGCTAATTTTTCAAAATCATTATTTAATGTCGATTTTTACCATTCAAATAATAAAAATGGGTTCTCACACTTTGGCATTAAAAAATCTACAATACCAATTGGGACGAAATCATGGACAATTAACCCAAAAGATTTGGATAATCAAAAGATCAGTTTATCACAAAATTTTGAGGAGGTATTTTTAAATTCTCTAACTGCTTTTTCAGAAAACCAATCACTTTCAATATCTGGAAGTTACTTAAACCCCAATGTGTTTGATCTGAAATTAGATTTAAAAAAATGTATCAATAGAAAATATTCTACCAATAAAACCCACCTTTAAGATAGCTGGTAATCTAGATTTAAAGGCAAATATAGTTCGCTCAATATTAAAAAATAAGCTAGATATTGAATCTAATATTAAAAGTTTAAATATCAATAACCATCATTTGGGAGATTTAAATTTTACATCTTCAGGAAACACAAAATTGAATACTTACGTGGCCAATCTAAACTTATTAAAAGATTTATCAAGAAATATTCAGGTGAAAGGGCTTTGGCAAGGATTAGAAGACCCAAGATTAAATTTTAATTTAGATTTTAATGACTTTGATATATCTTTTCTATCACCACTAGGGAAAAAATCTTTGAATGATATACGAGGTAACGTTGGAGGCTCAGTAACGCTTTTGGGCTCTTTGTCGAATATCAAACACAATGGTAATTTAAACTTAGTTAATGGAGGGTTTTCAGTTCCTTTCCTTAATCTTAAATATGATATTGAACCTACAAATGTAACTTTGGAAGATAAAAGTTTTACTTTTAAATCTGCAATTCTTAATGATAGTGAGGAGTATACATCTGCATTAGTCAATGGTAATTTTTCGCATACAAATTTTTCCAACTGGTTAGCAAACTTATCTATTAATTCAAATAGAATGTTGTTACTTAATACAATACAAAAACCAGAGTCATTATTTTTTGGACAAGGATATCTTGATGGCTCTGTTATTCTTTATGGGCCAACAAAAAATTTAAAAATATCATTAAAAGGTAACACCGAAAAAGGGACTTCAATTAAAATTCCTTGGGCAGAAAGTTATGGTCTATCGGACACGTCATTTTTAAGTTTTATAAATAAGAAATCAAAAAATGATTTTAAGAATAAAGAAAAAGACCCAGTTTTAAGTGAAATTAAGGGTTTAGAGTTAGATTTTGAATTAGATGTTAATAATAAAGCGACTGTTGAAATTGTAATCGATAAAGAGACGGGAAGTTATTTGAGTGGTAGAGGTGCTGGGAGTTTATTAATGGAAATAAACACTAAAGGTAAGTTTAATATGTGGGGTGATTTTATAACAGATGATGGCATTTATAATTTTAAAAATCTAGGAGTTATAGACAAGAAATTTAATTTAAAACCTGGCGGGTCAATAGTCTGGGAGGGAAATCCGTTAGAGGCTCAAATGTCTCTTGAAGCTGTTTATGATGTTCCTGGAGGAGCAAATCCTGCTTTATTACTTGATAATCCTAATTTTAATAAAAATATACCAACCGAAGTATTAATTAGGCTTCAAGGTAATTTGCTTAAACCCGACGACCCTATTTTTGAAATTGATTTTCCGAATACTAGTGGAACAGTTGCGTCTGAAATAAATTATAGATTATCCGACCCTCAAAGGAGTCAATTACAAGCTATTTCTCTTCTATCACAAGGTATTTTTATTAATGAAGTCAGTGTTTCTATGCAGGGAATTACAAATAATCTATATCAAAAGGCATCTGATATTGTTAGTAATTTGATAAGCGAAGAAGGAGATAAACTAAAGGTAGGGATTGACTACCTTCAGGGAGATAAAAGTGCACTTTTAGATATAGCAACAGAAGATCGCTTAGGCTTTACACTTTCAACTAAAATCAGTGAAAAAATACTATTAAATGGTAAAATAGGTGTTCCTGTTGGGGGTTTAGAGCAAACTCTTATTGTGGGTAATGTCCAAATTGATTTTATTTTAAATGAAGAGGGCTCACTTAGAGCTAAAGTTTTTAATAAAGAAAATGAATTTCGCTACATAGGCGATGAATTAGGATATACTCAAGGTGTTGGAATTTCTTATGATGTTGATTTTAATACATTTAAAGAGATGATTCAAAAAATAGTTTCAAATAAAACAGAATCAATTGAGCAAATAGAATCTCGTGAAAATAAAAACAGTGAAATAGTTAAATTTATTAAAAAGAACTAAACAAGTTATATGAGTGATTATTTGTAAAATAACCACCTTATTCATTACTATACAATGAATTTAATATTTAAATTTACAACGAAATATAATCAATGAAAAATAATATTATGCGTATAGGAGTTCTTACCTCAGGAGGGGACGCTCCAGGAATGAATGCTGCGGTTAGAGCTGTAGTACGCACCTGTGCATTTTATAAAATTGATTGTTTAGCAATCTTAAAGGGTTATCAGGGACTGATAGAGGATAATACAAAGCAAATGAATCCAAGAAGTGTAAATAATATTATTAACAAAGGTGGAACAGTTTTGAAATCAGCTCGATGTTTAGAATTTAGAACTAAAGAAGGAAGACAAAAAGCTTTTGAAAATATTAAAAAAAATAAAATTCAAGCTTTAGTTGTTATTGGTGGAGATGGCTCTTTTACCGGTGCAATGATATTTCAATCTGAATTTAATATTCCTATTATTGGTATTCCAGGAACTATAGACAATGACATATATGGCACTTCACACACCATAGGTTATGATACCGCACTGAACACAGTAATTGATGCTATAGATAAAATTCGTGATACAGCTATTTCTCATAATCGCCTATTCTTTGTTGAGGTTATGGGAAGAGATGCAGGACATCTTGCGTTAAATACAGGGATTGGTGCTGGAGCTGAAGAAATTTTGATTCCTGAAGAAAATATGGGTTTAAATCGTTTACTAGAGTCTCTAGAACGAAGTGAAAAATCAGGAAAATCATCAAGTATTGTAGTAATAGCTGAAGGTGGTAAAACAGGTAAGAACGTATTTGAAATTGCTGAATATGTTGAAAAAAATATGCCCCACTACGAAGTTCGTGTTTCTGTTTTAGGTCACATTCAACGAGGTGGTAGCCCTAGCTGTTTTGACCGAGTACTTGCATCAAGAATGGGTGTCTATGCTGTTGAATCCTTACTCAAAGGCAAATCAAATGTTATGGTTGGAATTAAAGAGGATGATATGATATTAACTTCACTTGACAAAGCAATTAAAGGCAAGTCTGAAATAAATAAAAATTTAATCAGGGTTTCTGATATACTCTCAATTTAAAATATATATTAAATCAAAACTTAGATATAAAATGGCAATTAGAATTGGAATTAATGGATTTGGTAGAATAGGTAGACTCGTTTTCCGATCTGCAATTAAGCAAAATGATATTACTGTAGTTGGGGTTAACGACTTATTAGATATTAATCACTTAGCTTATCTCTTGAAGTATGATTCTGTTCATGGAAAATATGACGGAACAGTTGAAGTAAAGGGGAATAATTTGATAGTTGATGGAAAATCTGTTCGTATTTCTGCTGAAAGAAACCCGGTAGATATAGGTTGGGGTGATTTAGATACTGATATTGTGGCTGAATGTACTGGAATATTTACATCCCTAGAAAAAGCTCAGCTTCATATTGATGGAGGATCAAAGAAAGTTGTAATTTCAGCTCCCTCTGCCGATGCCCCAATGTTTGTTATGGGTGTTAATCATGATCAAGCTTTGGATAATCAAAAAATAGTATCTAATGCTTCATGTACAACCAATTGTTTAGCCCCAATAGCTAAAGTTTTGCATGATCATTTTACAATAGAAGAAGGTTTAATGACCACTGTTCACGCAACAACTGCAACACAATTTACTGTTGATGGCCCATCCAAGAAAGACTTCAGAGGAGGAAGAAGTTCGTTGCTTAATATCATGCCTGCTTCCACAGGAGCTGCAAAGGCAGTAACTAAAGTTATACCTGCTTTAGAAGGTAAGCTGACAGGAATGGCATTTCGTGTTCCAACAGCTAATGTTTCGGTAGTTGATTTAACGGTTAAGCTTTCTGAAGAAACTTCTTATGAAGAGATAAAAAGTGTAATGCGGAAGCATTCAGAGACTGACTTAAAAAATATATTAGGATACACCGAAGAACCAGTTGTTTCTCAGGATTTTGTTGGAGATGTTCGAACATCAATTTTTGATGCAGGAGCAGGAATGGAGTTAAACTCTAAATTTTTCAAAATTATTTCTTGGTATGATAATGAATGTGGATACTCAAATAAACTTATTGACTTAGCAAAACACATTAACAAATTATAAATTTAATTACTGATGATTTTAGTAGTAGATAGTGGATCTACCAAGACCGACTGGATTGCAGTTGACGATTCCGGAAAGGTTTTATTTTCTACTCAAACCCTGGGGCTAAATCCTCAGGTACTTTCAAGTGAGATCTTAAAAGAAAGAATTGTAAACAATTTCGATCTCTACCAAAATAAAGATTATGTTACTAATCTTTATTTTTATGGAGCTGGATGTGGTGTAGAATCTCCCCAATTACGAATTAGGAAAGTATTTGAAGATATTTTTACTAACTGTACAATAACAATTAAAGAGGATACTTATGCTGCAGTCTACGCTACCTCAAAACCTAATGAGAAATCAATTGTTTGTATTTTGGGGACAGGCTCTAATTGTACTTATTTTGATGGTAAAGAAATTGATCAGCGAGTTAATTCCCTGGGTTATGTTTTAATGGATGAAGCAAGTGGAAACTTTTTCGGTAAACAATTGATAAGAAGTTACTACTTTAACACAATGCCAAAGGAATTAGCTTTAAAGTTTGAAATGGAGTACGATCTCAGCCCAGACACAATTAAAGAAAATCTTTACCGTAAAGAGAATCCAAATGCTTATTTAGCAACCTTTTCAAGGTTTTTGATAAAAAATAAAGAGAACTCTCTTTTTCAAGAAATTATTAATAATGGATTAGATAGGTTCATAAACCATCAAATTTTACAGTTTGATGATGCAAAGGAAGTACCGATTCATTTTATAGGTTCTATTTCATTCTTTTTAGAAGGCGAAATTAAAAGTGCTTTGAATGCAAAAGGGTTAACGATGGGGAGAATAGTAAAAAGACCCATAGAAGAATTAGTAGAGTTTCACAAAAAGCTTATTGAAGAAGCAACTTAAGGTTCACTTATTTTACAGCAATCATAGAAATTTCAATTCTAACCGACTTAGGTAATGTTTTTACTGCAACTGTTTCTCTTGCGGGCGCAGTGTCATTATCAAAATAAGTTCCGTATAGTTGATTAACTTCTCCAAAATTATTCATGTCATCTAAATAAATGGTACTTTTTACAACATGCTTAAAAGTCATACCAGCTGCATCTAAAATTGACTGAAGATGTTCCATTACTAATTGTGTTTCTTCTTTGATAGAACCATTTAATAGCTCCATGGTTGAAGGAATTAATGGAATTTGACCTGATATGTAAAGTGTGTTGCCAACTTTTACTGCTTGGTTATAGGGCCCAATAGGTGATGGGGCATTTAAGGTTGTAATTATTTCTTTTTTCACAGTAACGAGTTTATTTAAAGTTACACATAAAAAGTTAGTTAATAGCTTTTATTTGGTTCACTTTGTTTTTCATACTTTATATCGCTTAATAATCCAGATTTTATTCCTATAAAAAAATTCCAGGATGCTCTATCACTGAATGGAACCCAGCTAAAGTTTAATCGCCAACTATTAAGATCTCTATTAAACCTAAGCTGTGTATATGTAAAGCCTTTTCCCTTGAAGTCGTAACCTGAAGATAGTCCAACTTTCCATTTAGGTGTTAAATCAATATTTCCAGAGAACATTAAAGAGTTGTTAGAAAAGTCTCTTTGACCTCGAGAATTGTTATATGTAAGAGAATATGCGAATTTTAAATTCCACGGTATTTTTGTTCTATAGCTTGGATATTCCGGAGCGGGTTTATTATTCTCATTATTTAATCTTCTATCGGAAAAATCTTCTGCTCTACCGAAAAGATCATCTTCTCGACCTCCACTTGAGGTAGATTCCATTTGATTTAGTTCGTTATCTTCCTCTTCCTCTTTATTGTTTCCAAATTGAGAACTAGAGATATCATAGGCCATATTTACATTCGCACTTGTAAGTCTTAATAATCCTCCTCCATTAAGGATGTTGTAGCTATTAATTCTTGTTTTATTTTCATTTAGAGCATAAGGGTCTAAAGTAGCGCCCAAATTAATAGTCATTTTATTTTTTAAAAGGGATAAGCCTGTACTCATTCTTACTGGACTCCATCTGAGTGAGTCAGCTGCGAAGTTGTGAGCGGTACTTAGATTTAAATTATTTAATAAAATAACTTTTTTAGCTTCGGTTGCTGTTGTGTCTTTATCGCGGACTTTAGCTTCAAAATTGTTCCCCAGACTTATAGACATGTTATTTGCAATATTTCTGGTGGGAACCCCAAAAAGACTACTTTGAAATCTTGTATATTCTTTTGTATTTCCATCGGCATCAGCAATATAAGTATCATAATATTGTTCGAAGCTTGGGCGATTTGAGTAACTAATACTTGGGCGAACAGTGTGACGAATTGATTGGATTTTTTTGTCCTCTCCAAAATTAACTGTCCCGTAAATTGTTGTACCTAATGAAACCCCGAGATTATACTGTCTAAAGGCTCCTATTTGTCCAATAGTATCTACTTCCGCGGTATTTGTTTCAAGATTATAATCGTTGTATTTAATTGTGTTCTGAGTCCATACTTCTTCATAATTTGCACTAGTAGTAAAACTTAAATATTTTAAAAGTTTGAAATTAGTACTGAGCGGAATACTGTGTTTCATTCCAGATTTCGCGTTTTCAAACATTCTAGGACCAAAAAGTGCATCTTCGGTTGTAATAATTCTATTTTCAGCTCTTCCATTATATTGAAAGTTAATATTTTGAAAAAAACCTTTTTTTGCTCCTGTTTTTGGGGCAAAAGGGAAAATTCTTTCCATAGATGCCTGAAAAGTCGGTAAAGTAAGATTTACAGCTTTCGACTGAGAGTTTTGTGACATTGCCGTTGTCAATGAAATATTTACTCGTGGGTACTCAGGAAAAGATTTTGAATATGAAATTGAAGAACTTAAATTGTTATTTAAGAAGTTAGATGAGTTTAATTGATTTACTGATTGACGATAATAATCACTGCTTCCAAAGTTAACGGATGCTGAAAAAGTTGAATTTGGACTGGATTTAGCATCCTTTGAATGGTTCCATCGAACATTAAAAACAGTGGACTTTGAATAATTAGGCAATCCTCTTTCTTCATCGATTAAATTTTCATATCGAAAACTAAAACTCCCATTGAACTTATAACGCACCCTGTATTTTGAATCTCCTCGAAAGCCATAACTGCCGTTAGTGTAATAATCAGCGATTAGAGCCAAGTCAAAATAATCAGATAAAGCTAGGTAGTAACCTCCATTTTGAATTGAATATCCCCTTCTATTACTCTGATTTACAGATGGAATAATAAAGCCAGACTCCTTAGTTTGAGTAGAAGGAAAAAAAGCAAATGGAATACCTATAGGAGTTGGAACATCAGCAATAAACATGTTTGTTGGGCCTGTTATTATTTTTCCACCTGGTGTTATTTTCCCTTTTCTTACTTTAAAATAATAGTCAATTCCTCCTTCATCTTCCCCGCCAACTAGTTTACCTGCAGTACTTACACGAGCATCCTTAATATAATAGACAGAATCATTTTCTCTTTTTGTTAAAGCTGCAAAAACATCCATACCATTTTGTCCTGATTTAGAGTTCCAAATCAATGCTTTTTGAGTGTCAAAATTAAATCTGATTGAATCAGGGTTTATTTCATTTTCAGCTTGCTTAAAAAAGGGATATTGAACCAAAGCTGAGTCAATTTCAATTCTTCCAGCACTTACCTCATTAGTCTCATAATCCAAGATTATAATTCCAGCACGAAGTTCAATGTCCTGATAATACAATTCTGCCTCATTATATAATATAAGTTTATTTTCTTTTCGATTTATCCTTACACAATCTTTAGCTGTATACCTTACTTTTGCTAAGAGTAAAGGTTCTTTTGCTTTAGGGGAAATGCTATCTAATAAATTCTCTTGTGAAATAACTTTTTTATTTTCTTGACCATAGCCGGTAAATACCGTACTTATGAAAAATATAAAAGAAGCAATATGATAAAACTTTGTTTGCAAATCGATAAACCCCTAAATTTGATATATTCGGTTTAAACCAACAAAATTAATCATAATTTTAAGGATGTATCAAGATTTTTCTCCTTATTCTCTTGCCTATCAAAACTTAAAGAAAATAGTTTTAATAGTCCTTCCTACTCTCTTTATATTATTGTGTGGAACAAATAAGATTCAATCTCAAGAAAAACCATTTGTTGTAGTACTAGATGCTGGACATGGCGGGCATGATTCTGGGAATAGGGGAAATGGATATTATGAAAAAAATATTGCATTAAGTATAGCGCTCAAAATTGGTAACACACTTGAAAAAACAAAGGGTTTTAAAATAATTTATACTCGTAAAACAGATATTTTTGTTGATCTGATCCAAAGAGCTAATATAGCTAATAAAGCTGATGCTGATCTTTTTGTATCAATACATTGTGATGCGTATACCTCTTCTAAGGCATTTGGAGCTGGTACATTTGTTTTAGGACTTCATGAAAATGAACGGAATTTTAAAGTAGCTCAAAAAGAAAATTCTGTAATTTTCTTGGAAGAGGATTATGAAAAAAATTATGATGGTTTCAATCCTAATGATCCTGAATCTGTTATAAGCTTAATATTGATGCAACAGACATATTTGGATCAAAGCATAAATTTAGCAAGTACAATTCAAAAAAGTTTTGTTGAAAATCTTAATCGAAAAGACCGCACAGTAAAGCAAGCAGGATTTATTGTCTTGAAGTATACTTATATGCCTAGCGTCCTTGTAGAAACAGGGTTTTTAACAAATCGCTCGGAAGGTGCTTATTTGAATTCATCAGTGGGTCAAGTAAAAATGGCCAGTGCAATTGCTAAAGCAATTATTAACTATAAAAATAATAGAGCAGCAACTTTTGAAACTAAAGCCGCAACTCAATTAACACAAGATGAATCAATATCAAACTTAAATCAAAACAAGATATATTTTGCTGTTCAGATTTCTGCGAGTAAAAGGAAAATAAATCTAAAATCATACAATTTTAAGGGATTAAAGGATGTTTGGCGTACAAAATCTGTAAAACTTTACAGATATTATATGGGTAAAAGTTTTTCAATTGAAAATGCAAAAAATAAGTTAGAAGAAGCGAAAAATAAAGGTTATAATAATGCCTTTATTGTAGCATTTGATGGTGACAAAAAAATCTCAATTAGTGATGCAGTCAATCATTTAAAATGATGTTAATAAAGAAATTATTTTTAAATTTGTTTCACTCTATAAACAAAATATTTTGAATTTGACCCGTGAAGTGAAAACAGCAATCTTAATACTTAGCTGTATAACAATTTTTATTTTTGGTTTTAGCTTTCTTAAAGGAACTTCACTTTTAAATAATGAAAAAATAGTTCATGCTCTTTACGATGACATTGAAGGTCTTGTGGTAGGTGCAAATATTACAATCAGTGGTTTAAATGTAGGTAAAGTAAAAAAAATAGATTTTGATGAAAACTATGATAAAATAAAGGTTACTTTTAGTATAAGAGAAGATTTGACCTTTTCTAATCAAAGTACTGCCCAACTTTATGAGGCAGGATTAATTGGAGGTAAGGCGATAGCTGTCCTTCCAATATATGATTCCTCTAATGTTGTTCAAGACCAAGATATTCTTCCTTCAGACATTAAGCCAGGCTTAACCGAATTAGTTAATCAACAAATTGCACCGTTGCAAGATAAAATCGAAGGGTTGCTAACCTCTGCTGATTCCCTTTTTGCAGGAGTAAGTAATGTTATGAATTTTGAGACTCAAAAAAATCTTAAATCAGCTTTAGAAGGCTTGTCATCAACAATATCAAACATAAACGATTTATCTTCAATTATGGGTCGAATTGTTGAGGCAAATGAAAAAAATCTAAATAAAACTTTAAATAACCTTGGGGATGTAAGTTATAATTTGAGTCAACTAACAGATTCATTAAATCAAATGCCTCTAAGTTCAACAGTTAAAAACTTTGAATTGACTTCAATAAGATTAAAATCCGTCATCAGTCGTCTTGATTCTGGGGAAGGTTCAGCTGGAATGATTCTTAACGACAAAAAATTATATGATAATCTTGTAAATTCATCCGAAGCGCTTGATGCTTTACTATCTGATCTTAAAGAAAACCCCAAACGCTATGTTCATTTTTCTATTTTTGGAAGAAAAGAGAATAAAAATGACAATAAATAAATTTTGATGGCCTACTTGCCAAATTTGATTTTCTGTACCATATTAATTATTAGTGTAAGTTTTTTTACAAGAAACTTAAAACGAATTAAAAGAAATATTGGATTGGGAAGGGATTTGGATCGAAATGATTATCCCAAACTAAGGATGAAAAATATGTTATTACTGGCTTTTGGTCAGAAAAAAATGATAAACAGACCCGTTGTTGGCATTCTTCATTTGGTTGTTTATGTTGGCTTTATTCTAATTAATATTGAATTGCTTGAAATTCTTTTAGACGGAATTTTTGGAACACATCGCCTTTTCGCTCCCTACCTAGGTTCACTTTATAATTTCTTGATTGCCATGTTTGAAATTTTTGCATTACTTGTTTTAGTCTCCGTAATCTTTTTTTGGACTAGAAGAAATGTATCAAAAATAAAACGTTTTTGGAAAAGTGAAATGAAAGGTTGGCCCAAGCAAGATGCTGATAACATCTTATATTTTGAGGTTATTTTAATGGTTTTATTTCTATCAATGAATGCAACCGATAGTTTATTACAAAATTTTGGAGCCGAAAGCTATATTAAAGCTGGAAGCTTTCCAGTTTCACAATTTTTAACACCCTTATTTGAAGAATTTAAATTGGAGACACTGATAATTTTAGAAAGAAGCTTTTGGTGGCTTCATATTATTGGAATATTTGCCTTTTTAAATTATCTCTATTACTCCAAACACTTACATATACTTTTGGCTTTTCCTAATACATATTTTGCAAATCTTGAAATCAAAGGAAAATTTAGAGTTAATCCAAATATTAAATCTGAAGTTCAGCTTATGCTTAATCCACAAGCATCAATCCCAGAATCCTCTTCAACTATTCCTGAGAAATTTGGTGCTACAGATGTTTTTGATTTAAGTTGGGTGCAATTAATGAATTCTTATTCTTGTACAGAGTGTGGAAGATGCAGCAGTGAGTGCCCAGCTAACATTACAGGGAAAAAATTATCTCCAAGAGCTATTATGATGAAAACTCGTGATCGTTTAGAAGAAGTAGGTAAAAATATTAATAAAAATGGTGGTAAATTTATCTCTGACGGAAAACAATTACTAAACGATTATATTAAACCAGAAGAGCTTTGGGCATGTACATCATGTAATGCTTGTGTTGAAGCATGCCCTATAGAAATCGATCCATTATCAATTATTATGGAGATGCGCCAATATCTTACGTTAGAAAAATCGGCAGCTCCAACCGAGCTGAATTCCATGATGGCAAATATTGAAAATAATGGTGCTCCATGGCCTTTCAGTAATCAAGATCGTTTGCAATGGGCAAATGAAGAATAATTAAAATAAATTAATATGCATAGACAAGAAGCTGAAAACTATTTACATAAAAAAGTTGAAGATGGAGAATTAATCAGTCCGGTACTTCCTGACGGTATCAAGAACTATTTAATTGATATTGATGGAACTATCTGCGATGATATTCCAAATGAAGAACCAGAACGTATGTCAACTGCAAAGTTGTATCCTGATGCTTTAAAGACATTAAATAAATGGTATGAAGAAGGTCATTTAATATGTTTTTTCACTTCTCGTGTTGAAGCCCATAGAACAGTTACTGAGAA
>CABYBK010000030.1 GCA_902517245.1 uncultured Bacteroidota bacterium
TGGACTAAAAAAAGGTTGGAGTGTTGAAGATGGAATTCTAATTTTCGATAAAATTTCAGGATTAGAGTCAGGGGAAGATGATGCAAGTTTACTTTCTGATAAAACATATGAAAGTTTTGAAATTTCTTTTGAATGGAAAATTGAGCAAGGCGGGAACAGTGGGTTTATGTGGGGTGTAGATGAAGACATGGCTTACAAATTTCCATATCAAACAGGTCCTGAAATTCAAATCATTGATCCAGATGTTTATGCAAAACCCGAAGATGTTTTAGGCGGAGATATCGAACTTAATAACGTATTAGGCGATTTAGAGGAAAAGAAAAAATACTTAGGAGCTGTATATGATTTATTTTCTCCTAAGGGAGAAATTAAACCAAATCCAGTAGGGGATTGGAATGAATACTATATTAAAATTGATCAAAAAAATAACAGAGGATTACTCAAATTAAACGGCGTGATAATTAATGAATTCCCTCTAAGGGGTCCTGAATGGGATGACTCTTTTATAAAAAGTAAATTCAATAAATCTGAAGATTATCCATATCTGGGTGAAAAACGTTGGTACGATTTCGCAAAATTTAGAAAAGGATCTATTTGTCTTCAAGACCATCCCGGAAAAGCATATTTTAAAAATATTAAAATAAGAGAGCTTAACTAATTTAATCTTATAAAAAAGGGTTTCAAACAAATCAGGTAACTAAAATTTACTCTGATATGTTTAAAGTTAAGCGCTTAGGTAAAAACTAGATGCTAATCTGTATGCCAAGTAAATTCCTGTTATAGTCCAGATCCACCACCTGTTTTTCATATACCATTCCATAAAATCAATATTAATTTTTTATCTAAAGTATTGAATAATTTTAATTCTTTATTACCTGACAAAATTTAATCAAGTTTTCGTAATAAATTTTCACTATTTAAATAAACAGTGACGAATAATTTTCTTTATCGTATAATTGTTGTTCTGATTAATTTATTTCACCAAAACCAAATCTGTGATTTATTAAAAATTTAAAATGATTACTAGAGCCTTAAAATTCACACTTGTTATATATTTATTTTTTTGGCTTGACTTAAGTGCTCAAGATCAATCAGATTCTAAAAAATTATTGTTCTCAGGTAAAATAAACCTTACAAACAATGGGTTTTCTTTTATCCCTCTTTTCTCTTTGGGAAAACCTGCAACTACAGTTAACCTCTCAGTTGAGGGGAAACGCTTTAGCTTTGACCCACAATTTCGTTTTGATTTAGATGGGATGAAACCATGGTCTTTTTTATTTATCTGGCATTATAAGCTTATTAAAAAAGAAAGGTTTCAAGTTCGTTTAGGAAGCTATTTCCCAGCATATGCATTCACCAAATTAGATTATACCAGAAACTCTCGTTCAGTTCAGGTTTTAACTCCACAACGCTTTTTTATATGGACAACTTTTTTAAACTACTCTTTAAGCGAAAAAGTAAGTCTGGGACTTTTTTATCTTAATGGAAATGGCCTCGAACAAATTGATCAAACCAAACGTGGAAATTTTATTTCTTTTAGAGCAGGCTTTAAAAATATTAGCATAAGTAAATCTTTAGATTTACACTTTAACCCAGAAGTCTATTTTTTAAAAATAGACTCTAATCAAGGATACTATATAGCACAAACTTTAGCTATTAAACATTCTAGATTTCCAATATCAATTTCAACTACAATGAATAAAGCTTTAGATTCAAATATAAACGCAAAAAAATTTGACTGGAATATTGGCCTCAATTATGATTTTAAAGGCCAATATCAAAAGCTGAAATAAATATCAATGATGGTTACTGTTTTTACTTAGGTCTTCTCCCGCTAATAACATTATTAATTGCGGTTGCACTTCCATAAAGTTGATTATAGCCTTGTATAACACGATTATTTGATCTTATGGTTATAAAGCATTCATCTGCTCTTTTAAGAATCTTTAAAAAATCTTCTAATTCAAACTTTTCGTTGCTAATCAAGTCTTTAAGTTCAAAGATTCGATAATTATTATTCTCAATTATAGAACGTAAAACTTTAATTTTACGTCCTGAAATTTCAAATAAAACATAATATTTTTCTTGAGATTTAAAGTATTTCCCTTGAATCGAAAAATCTACCCCTAACCTTCTAGAATTTGAAAGGTTCATTACAATTGTGTCTTGAAGTTGAACATTAAATTCTATTTTGCCAATAGCCTCAATACTTCTTTTAGCATCATTTATATTATATTCCCATTGACCGAAGCCTTGACTTACGATAAGAAGAAGGATAATTCCAATTTGTTTCAAAATTGTCTAATTTTTAATATGCTTTAAATATACCTAATACTTATTACAAATAAGGAGGATTTAATTAAGTTAGCTAATGGAAGATCATTAATACTTATTGTTTTAATTTTTGATTTACTAACAGATATAAAAAATTTAGTCTCTCACTTAATACCCATAACATATTGTGTTTAGATATCTTTTTTTAACCTTCTTCTTTTTTTTGACATGTACAAAAGAAACAGGTTGTGTTGAAATTACACTAAAAAATCAATCAAATGGTAAATACTATTTTTACTGGGGTCCACTGTATTTGGGTGTAGACGAAGATGGATCTGGACAACCACTTTCGGGTTCGGTCTCAGAGGAGATCTATAATGGATTTGAAATCGGAGATATATATTGTGTTGAATAAATATTTACCATAACAATTACAATCTGAAGTTTTTAATTTGATCTGATACTAGTAATAGTATTTATTTTATATTTAATTTAAAATTATAACCCATTTAATTAAATATTATGTCACAAACAAGAAGATCGTTTATTGCTGCACTAGCATTGGGAACTACAAGTAGTGCATTCCCTTTACTTAAGGAAATCGAAACATTAGATTTAAATCTAGATACTAGTGATGATGAAATTTCAGATGCAAAAAATTGGGTGTCTAAAGTAAAGGGCTCCAAGAAGATTGTCTATGATGGCACATCCTTTAACAAAGGTTTTCCTGTTCATTGGAATTGGGCTTATTATCAATCAAACATAGACATGAAAGTCCCTGAGAGTGAAATAACGACAGTTACTGTTTTTAGAGCTTTTGGAATATCAGCAGCTTTTAAATCTGCTCTTTGGGAAAAGTATGCTTTAGGTGAATTCTTCCAAATAAACGATCCAAAAACTGGAAAACCTTCTATTCGAAACTTTACAGATATTCCTGAGAAAGGTGATTTACCAGGAGGAGGAACAGTTGGAATTTCAGAAATGTTGGGTAATGGGTCCTTATTTTGTGTTTGTGGAGTTGCAACAAAAATTATTAGTGGTATTATTGCTAAAAGGATGAAATTAGATTCTGAAGAAGTGTTTAAAGATTTCAAAGATCACATTATAGAAGGAATACAAATCGTCCCAACTGGAGTTTGGGCGCTTGGAGAAGTACAATCTAAAGGATGTGGATACATATTTGCAGGATAAAAACATGATCTTGGAATTAAATTAGTTTTTGATGTGCCTACTAGGTGTTAAAAGGTAATTGATTATCCTATTAATTTTATAATCCAGAAATGGTATTGAAATTATTATTTATATTAGGAATATTAATCATAAATCAATTAGAATGAAAAAAATATATTTTTTACTACTTATTTTAATAACATCTTTAAGTGTGAATGCGCAGGATAAGGTTGTCTTAAAACAAACTTTTATCAAAGTAAAACCTGGCAATAATTATGCTGAAGATTTGAAGACAAAATTTGGTGAAATGGCTCAAAAAAGAATAGACGCCGGATACCAAGAGGCTTGGCACCTGTGGGAAGTTGTTGATAATCCTCAAGCGCCTTTTACACACTTAATTGTCGAACCTGTTTTAATTAGTCAACTGGAAAAAGAATGGACTCGTGAAGGTTGGCTTGAAATGAGAAATGAAGCTGTTCCTGGTATGACTGATTCTGACTGGCAAGCTTTTATGGAAAATGTACGAAATAAAAGAGATATAGTGGCTGAAGCAATGTTCGTAACAGTCACAGATGTTAAAAGAGATAATGATACAAGTTTACCCTCTGACGTTGGAGTTGTTAACTGGATGAAAGTAAAAGAAGGCAAGTTTAAAACTTATGAGAACATGGAAAAAGCTCTTTATTCAAATGGTCTCAATAAAAATGATCTAAGAGTGGGTTGGTCGCTAGCAAAAAGAATAGACAAATATGGTGTTGATTTGTATTGGAATTATTTTACAGTCGATTGGTTTTCAAATTATAACGATTTTGTAAAAACAGCTGCAAATACTCCTGCATGGGATGCTGATAAAAATTATCAAAATATGATGAAAGTTAGAGACTTAAGAGAATCTGTAGTTATACGAAAAGTTATAATGCTTGAATAATGCTTTAAAAATTAAAACCCTCCTCTGTTAGGAGGGTTTTTTTTATAAAATAATTAGCCCCTCTAATTGTTGTGCTATTTTAATAGTATTTAATCAATTTTTTATAAATTGAATAAACTAATTTAAAAAACTAATGAAAAAAATATTTTTATCGATCTGTATTATCTCTCTTATGAGTTCTTGCAATCAACCCGTTGAAAAGCCTTCGTCTAATTTAAATGAGGATTATTCGAAAAACCTTGTGACAGCTCAAAAGTTCTTTGAACTTTTCTTAACTGAAGATATTGAGGCACAAGTACCATTAATTTGTCCAGGAGTTACTCATTATCCACCTTTCTATGGATCAGAACCTGGAAAATATGATGCCTTCATGGCTGCTGGAAAAGCATGGATGGATAATTTTGATGAGATTACCTATAACCCTAGAGTTTGGCTTCCAGGCACAGATTCTCTAGGAGTTTCAAATGGAAGTGTAAGGACTTATGGTGTTTGGACTGCTAAAAACCCCATGAATGGTAATGTTATTACAACTAATGCTTATCACAGTTTTGAGTTTAATGCGAAGGGTCAAATCCACGAATTAAGAGACTATTTTGATGCATCGGGAGCTATGGCAGCAGCAATGAAAGAAGCTTCAGAGGAATAAGCAAATCGTTGTCCTTTTTTATTGCGATTTAATACTAGGTGTAAAAATAATTCTATCTATTTACAATTATTCACCTAGTATAATTTTACCTATACCCTTAGTTGCTTTGTGAAAATTGAATTAGAAACTGTCGTCGGGGCCATCGAAAGAAGACCAGTCCACTAAAAAATATTTTTCTCATTGTAACTTTAATCTCTTTGCAACGTCCTCTATCTTGGTGTTGAATTGTGAAGCGGCCTTTATTTCACCTTTATTAATTTTGACTCCTTTTAGAGTTTCAGAGGCTTTATTTAACTCACCATTCAAAAAATATGCAGTAGCAAGATTTATATATAAATGATCAATTATTTTATCACTAATTTTTGTTTTCTTTTTCTTTGGTACGTATTCTTTAATGGAATTGTTTAAAATTTTAATGGTGTCTTCAAGCTTACTGAATAATTCATTTTTCATTCCTTCATTATAATTACCATATCTAGGTGGATTTGGTCCTGCAAAAGCATTTTTTATAATTTCTGTAATCCTCTCTATATTTTCAAAAGATCTTTCTAAATCTGAATAATCAAATTTTTTCCCTCTACCTCTTGCAAATGCTATGTAGTAAAAATTTAATGGGAAACCAAATTTACTATTTAAGTCGCTTTTAAATCTCCTTAAACCTTCTATTGCATTTTCATTAAAAATTCTTATTGCAATTGATTCTCTGTTATTGTTGTGCTGTTTTACTGCTGAACCATAATCTTTAATCAGATCAGAAGTGAATTGATTACTAATATTTATTCCTTCATTTGATATTAATAATTTATTATTTTTCAAGTCTCTGACGTATTCGCTAAAATTGACTGTAGCCTCAACCGTAAAACGTCCTCCTATAGCTTCTACGTAAGTACTGTCATTAACTTTCTTTTTATATTTTGCCTTAAAGGGCTTACTTGTAAAAGAAGCATTGTTAATCACAAATTTTATTTCCAAATCTGATTCTCCAATTGAAGTTACCCTTTCGTAGCCTTTTAAATTTAACCCTGTATTTGGTATCTGAAAGATGGTTGAATAATTAACCACTTTGGAAATGTACTTTTCAATATTTTTATTTAATGGATTAGATGGAAATTGAAGATAAGGTATAGCAACTTTCTTGGTGTTTGGTCTTTGACTATAGATAAAGTTGAGAGATAAAATAAGTGTAAGAAAAAAATAAAAATTTGATTTTGTCATGATGCTGAATTTACCAATTTTCATAAGGTAGTCAAATTAACTCATTCAAAATCAATAAAATAGAATTGATTTTTATCTTTCAAAAAGAAGTTATTATTAGCTAATTTTATTCAATGAAAAATATTATTGAAATAATTGGAAATACTCCCATTGTTAAACTTCAAAAAATAGTGGAAAAAGGATGTGGAGAAATTTATGTGAAGTTAGAAGCATACAACCCAACTGGTTCAAAAAAAGATAGAATGGCCTTAGCAATGATTGAAGGGGCTGAGAGGAGGGGTCTGTTGAAAAGAGGGATGACAGTCGTTGAATATTCAGGGGGAAGTACTGGAGCTGGATTGGCATTCGTCTGTACATTAAAAGGATACCGATTTAGATTAATTACAGCTGATGTTTTTGGGAAAGAGAAAATTGGTTTGATGAGGTCTCTTGGCGCCGATGTAGAAATTATAAAAAGTGAAAATGGTAAGATTACAAAAGAATTGATTAATAAAATGATAAATAGAGCTAAAGAAATTTCAAAGGAGCCAAATACTTTTTTCACTAATCAACTCGATAATAAGGATGTAATAGAAGGATTTGTTCCTCTTGGAGAAGAAATTCTTGATCAACTTGGTGAGGATATAGACGCAATATGCGACACAGTTGGTACTGCCGGAACACTTATGGGGATTGCAAAGGCTTTTAAGGAAAATAAAACTAAAATTATAGCTGTAGAACCGTCTAGCTCTCCAATTTTATCTAAGGGCATAAAAGGTTCTCATAATGTTGAAGGGGTTGGCCTGGGGTTTATCCCGGCAATATATAATCCCGAACTAGTTGATGAAGTTATTACTATTGAAGAATCACATGCTAGACAAACTTCTAGAGACCTCGCCTTAAAAGAAGGTATATTTTGCGGAACTTCAAGTGGAATGAATGTTGCAGCAGCTATTGAGATATCAAAAAAACTAGGGCCAAGATCAAAAGTAGTAGCAATCGCGTGTGATACAGGATTAAAATATCTTTCAGAGGGTCTTTTTGACAATAAAAAAGGAGAGAGTTAATCAATATTATTATTAGTAAGGCTTTTAAATACCTCTAAATAATTGTTTGGTGACTTAAGAAACCATTCACATCCTATCATTTGGATGTAAGGGTATGACAATAAATATCTTTTTCTAATTTCGTCCATTATATCACAATAAGTACAAAAGTCGTAGAGATTTTTTGAATCACAACAATGTTGTCTGTACAACAGTACCATTTCCGGGCTTTGTTTAACATTTTTGTGTTAGAGTTTAAATCCTGTTTAGCCCTAGATATAAATTTTTTATTAATAATGTACCCTCCCCAAGAATCGAACTTGGATCTAAAGTTTAGGAAACTTTTGTTCTATCCGTTGAACTAGGAGGGCAGATTAAGATTCGGTGATTATTAAATAATATCGATTTAACTATTGTATACAAGGTATTTTAGAGACTAATAATTTAAATAAAAGTATTAAACAATCTAATTCCAGATTAAAGTCTTACAATTTCATCCATTAAATTAATTTAAAAAATGTCAAAATATTATAATTTATAGGAGCTTATACAAAATAATGTACTCCCGTATTTAGTTGGTGGTGTGCCCTTCATATAAAGTATTACTCCTTTTTTTGGCGATACTATTTTTTCTAATATTACTCCAAACTCATCAGTTATATAACCAATTGTTTCACCATTTGTAACTTGACTTCCAGCTTTTAATTTACTATAAAAAACACCTTTTACTGGGGCTTTAATATAAACTTGTCTGTCTAATCTTTGGAATTTCTTTACTCCTGACAAAACATCAAAGTTATACATTCCAAGTTTTTTAAAAATTCTATAAAAACCTTGCTTAATTCTCTTTACTGCTTCAGGCTGTAAATATCCAAGTTTTCCACTTTCAAAACTAAATGCAATTTTCCCAGCTTGGCATGCCTGTTTGAAAGCATATTTAGCTGGTTCGTCCTCTTTGATAGTGTAAGGATATGACACAACATTCTCGAATCCGCTATATTCACAAAGTCCTCGTGTAATTTCAGTTTGTCTAGGAAATCTTTTATTATCATAATAACACACAAAAGGAAGTAAGTCTTCAGAAGCATCTCCGCTATGAACATCAAGAAATATATCGCTCTTTGGAATAACTTCTGAGCTTATGAAATTAACTATTCTCTCAGAGACAGTTCCTTCTTTTTTTCCAGGAAAAATTCTATTTATATTTTTATTATCTAAAGGATTTATGTAGGGTGTTTTATTATAAAATGAACCAATATTTGTGATTGGTAATATGATAACTGTACCAATTAGTTCATTGGGTTTTAACTCTTTTATAAGCTCTTGAGTTGCAATTATAGGGGCATATTCAGCTCCATGTACACCAGCAAGAATGGTAAAAGTCTTCCCTTTTTGTTTCCCCTTAACTATCAAAATTGGCAAAAAAGTTTTATTGCCAAGTGTATCGGAAAATTCTAATTTTAATTTATGTGTTGATGACCTTTTGGAATGTTTAATTATACTATCGAATCTGCTTTGACCTATTGATTTATTAAGAATTATAAAAAAACAAAACAAATAAAAGACATTTAATTTAGTTCTATAAGACATGGTTATTTAGATCGAATTTAAAATATATTAATAATGACGGCATTAATTTAAAAAAACTGTTCTATGTAATTTGTATATTGTATAGAAATAATCATAAATCTGTCAAAATGAAAGAATTTGAAATTTATCACCTAGCCAATCTAAATTTTATAAATAATGCGATCTACCTTCTATGCGTAATTGTCATGACAATATTAGCTTTTTATCTCATAAGAAGATCGCGAGAAATAAATGCTCCCACTTATGGAAAAGCAGTTTTAACCCTTTTTTGTACGTGTATAATATTTTTCGGTCTTCAAGTCTCTTCGTTTTTAGTTCAGGCACAAAAAGGTATTTCGTATCAGCTGTCAGAATTAAAACTTAAGGGAGTTGAAATTTCGTCAAGTGCAGAAGCCGCTATCAGTCAATTTGGTCATACTGTCGATATGGGTCCCGTACCGTTTGCACCTGACATCCCATCAATTATTATTTGGGCTGCAATTGCATTCATGTTTGTAGGAGGAATATGGTTTAAATATCCTGATCAAAAATAATTTAAGGTAGTTTTGAAGTATACCAAGTGATTACATGTAAAAATCTCACTGTAATTACTTATTAATTAGATCTTTTTATAAAAGCTTCAGCCGACAAATAACTACTTCCCCCTACCAGTTTTTCTGACTGAGGTTGTTTTTTTTGCATTTCTGGGGGCTCCCAATTTTTTGGTTTTGTCCCCATGAATGTTTTTAATTTTGCTGTTGCCAAAAAATTTACTGCTCATAATCTGTTTTTTTATTAAAACTTGTATTTAAATTATTAAAAAAACCGATTTTGAATTACAAGGCTTTTTACTCAAAAAAAATAAAATTACTCTTTTTTGACATTAATCGCACTTGGACCTCTATCGGTTGACTCCAAATCATAAGTAACCTTATCCCCATCAGTTATATTGTCGATTAGATTACTACTATGTACAAATACATCCTTATCGCCTGATTCTGGTGTTATAAATCCAAAACCTTTAGCATTATTAAAAAATTTTACTGTTCCAACACTCATTATTTTTTATTTAATATGAGTTACTAATTTAACTGTTTTAATCTTATGTTGGTCTTTAAATCAAAAAAACCCCTCTTAAAAGAAATAAAAGGGGCTAAATCATACCAAACTAAAAAACTGATTCAGTAACAATTAACTTTTACTAAAAAACAATTTATAGAATTGTAAATCTCATAATGCTTCCATAATATTTCTTTAAAAATTTGTTAAAAAAGCATCACGAAAAGGGTATTTTAATAGAATTTATAAAGTGAATTGGGATTATATACATTTAATCCAGTTTCTCCCCCAACCAATAATGGAGTTACTTTTGAAACTAAACCGCTTGGATCTTCTGTCATTCGCCAATTTAAATATTCTTGGTAAAGCTCGGGAGATTCCCAATTTTCAATGATGAAATACATATTTGAAGCCTCATTGTAAGTTGCCTCAAGTGAAGTACATCCTTTATAATTTCTTGTTGTCTTAAGACCAGCTTCAGACTCCATTAAAGCTTGATATTCGTCAATTTTTCCAGGTTTTACATGACTTGTAACAATCACAACTGTTTTTTGGAGTGGTCCAACAGAATTTACCATTCCTGTTGCATCAAAATATTCTCCTGTTGAAGATATTTTACCATCCTTAAAATCAAAGTTATGGTATGAAGTCAGTGAAAAATTTCTTCCTGTTGATTTACTTGTACCTGTCCATGTCCCATAAGCTCTAACACTTCCATCGGGCTTCATTGTTAATGTGTCTATTCCCGGTAGCCAAACTTGGTTTTTAAATTTTACATTAGTATAATTTTGAACATAAAATTCTGCAACTTGCAGTGAAGTCTTATAGTCAACTTGTCCCATTCCATACATTGGTGCAACATCTACTAGGTCCTCTGACACTACTTCTTTCCATAGATCAATATTACTTGTTTCAAAAGCCTCAACCCATTTTTTTGCAATGGTCAAGTTAGTTTCATAATTAGGATTAGAGGTGCACGAAAATACCAACAGCCCCAATGATAATAATAATAATAATTTTTTCATTTTATTTAGTTTTACGATTATAGATTAGTAAATGTACGAAAAACCCTCCCGACTTAATTTGCTCAAAATTCATTTGAGTTTTATTAATCTATTTAGGCTAATTAATGGAGGAAAATACTTGAAAAATATTTTATATAATTAGCTTAATATATCATATGATTTGTAGATAGTTACTCTATATTTTTGTTTTAAAAGGGATTCTGCAATCATTTTTTTTGCTAAATCTCGAACATGTAACGGCTTTTGGGACTTTAAAATCCCAATTTTATTTAATCCTTTAAATACTTTTATTCCTATTTTCTCTCCGGCTCTCATTAACTCTGGTTGTCTGATTAATGTAGGGGGTTGAAAAATTTGAATTGTTTTAAAGTTGAGTTTTTGTACAGATTTTTCAAGAGCTCCCTTAATCTTGGGATAAAAAAATATAGATTTTTCATTTGCCCCTGTGGATGAAATAAGGGAATAATTTTCAACTCCATTATCTGAAGCCATTTTAGCAAATTCATATTGATAGGTGTAATCTACTAAATACTGTTTTTGTTTACTCCCTGCATCCTTTAGGGTTGTACCTAATGCTGAAAAAAATACATCCCCAGTTACTAACGGTTTGTAATTATACAATTTTGAAAAATCAATTTTATTTTTATTTAACTTTTCATGGTCTATAGAAAATATTTTTCTTGTAAAAACAGAAATTTCACTAAAGTTAGAATTATATAATAATTGTTTTACAAGTTCCTGCCCAGTAGCTCCTGTTGCGCCTAAAACGATCGCACGTAATTTTTTTTTCATTGATCAAGTTTATAAGAATCAAAAAATTATTTTACACTTTCTCTTATTGATTTTAAAATCATGTCTGCTGCTTTTTCAGCAATCATATAAACCGGAGCATTAGTGTTTCCAGATACAATCTTTGGCATTACAGATGCATCGACAACTCGGAGGTTTTCAATTCCATGAACCTTTAAATTAGGATCAACAACTGCCATTAAGTCATTCCCCATTTTACAAGTACCAACAGGATGATATACGGTCTCTAAAGTTTTCTTTATATGCTCAATAAGTAAATCGTCAGAATTTCTGTTTAGCGGAAGACCATTAACTTTTATATACTTTTTAAGTGCTTTTTCTTCCATTATTTTAAAGACGATTTTCCCTCCTTTTACTAATTGATCTAGATCTTGTTGTTCTTTTAGAAAATTTGGCTGAATAATCGGAGGATCAGAAGGATTTGAAGAAGACAGCTTAACTGTTCCCCTGCTTTTTGGATGTAATAATGTTGGAAGAATAGTAAACCCATCTACTCTTGGATAATCATTAAGATCATATGCATCATATCCATATTCATTTCTAATAGATATTGGAGTAAAATGTAATTGAAAATTAACATCTCCTCCTTTCTGATCAAGATCAAAAAAGGCCATTCCTTCAAGTGGACTATTGCAAAACACTCCTTTTTTATTTACAAAATAATTCCAGGCAGCTTTGATTTGTTTTAGTGGAGATATATAATGATTAATCCCTTCTTGAGTATTGGTTTGAGCGCATATTGGATAGAATAAGTGATCCTGTAGATTTTTACCTACCCCTTTTAGATCATGAGTGGAATTAATGTTATGCTTAATTAGTTCTTGTTTATCCCCAATTCCAGAAAGCATTAAGATTTGGGGTGACTTAAATGCACCAGCAGAAATAATTATTTCATTTTTTGCGTATACTTGAACCGTTTTCCCTTGTATTTGATACTGAACTCCTTTGGCAATTTTCCCTTTTAGGATAATTTTATCAACTCTTGCATTTGTAATAGCTGTCAAATTATTTCGCTTTAAAGCGGGTTTTAAAAAAGCAGTTGCAGCGCTTACACGTTTTCCTTCTTTTATGGTACTTTGAACTAAGCCTGCACCTTCTTGATTTTGACCGTTATAATCCAAATTCTTTGGAATACCAACTTTAGAACATGCTTCTATAAATGCATCAACATATGGGGTTTTAAATCGATTTGGAATTGTAACCCCTAGTTCACCTAAACTAGAATGAAAGCCAGAATCCATTATATCAATTTGTTCATGGTTTTCAGAGCGCTTAAAATAAGGCAGTAATTCATTAAAACTCCAACCAGAGTTTCCTAAATTAGCCCAGCCATCGTAATCAGAAGGATTACCTCTCACGTATGCCATTGCATTTGTAGAACTGCTCCCCCCTAATGTTTTGCCCCTTGGTAAATAAATTTTTCGTTGCAAAACATTTTCTTGTTCTTCAGTCCAAAATCCCCAGTCATCCTTGCTTTTATGAATTTTTAAATATGCCCCAGGGATGTGAATATTCAAATTGCTGTCTGGGCCACCAGCTTCCAATATCAAAACAGATATTTTAGAGTTTTTTGATAAACGATTAGCTAGAACACATCCCGCAGATCCTGCTCCAATAATAATATAATCATATGATTCACTCATTTGTTAAATCTAATGAAAATTATAGATAGGCTGCTCTTAAAATCTAATTGAATTTGGTTAAACAATATAAATAATTTAAAAAGATTTAATTAATATGAAATGTCTTTTCCCTTCGATTATAAGTAAATTTAGGTGGGCTCAACAATTGAAGACAAAAAGTATAATTTCAATATTGCAAAATTACCAATCCATTTATGCCTCCTAAGTGACTGTTTACAGACATTGGTGAGGGATGGAATGGATTCCCAGATTTAGTTTTGCCTATGCAATAAACATTTAATTTTTTTTCTCTAATAAATTCTAAAATTTTTAATGCTTGTTGCTTCAAGTATAAATGATTCTCAATATGATTCCCCCAACAACATAAAACTTTGTTTATTTTGAATTTTGGATTATTTATCAAATTTGAGATAAACTCAAGATTTTTTTTGGTCAGTGTTAGATTTGGTTTAACGGGTAAATTATTTGGTTTAGAGGTCCTAATTGGATAAAGGTTTACCAACCACCATCCGTCACAACCATTGTTTCTGGCAATTTTTTGAATATTTCTGGAGGTGGGATCTAATTTTTTTTCACTGGCTGTACTAGGATTTAAACCAATAGCCATCATCTCATTTACCCCCTTTTTACCTAACAGAAATCTTTTATTACTATCATTTAAAGGGCTGCAAATAATATCATTATAATTCTTCATTCATACGATTTTTAACAAGAATTAGCTACAGGAGTAATTGTAATAAACAAATAGTACAACTAATCCAAATATAGAAAAGTAGTTGAAATTGAAAAGAAGAAATTTTGAATGATTTGATTCTTTAATTATTACTTATACTTATGATTATATAAGCAATTTAAATTGATTGATTATGAAATTAATATAAATATATATACATTTGTAGTGACAAATGTTGTATCTACAATTGTTTTTGTTTGATTGATGAAGTTGATTATGTAGATACTTTATTGGTTTATGGTTAATTGAGGCCTTTGGGTATTTCGCCCAAAGGCTTTTTTATTTTATTATAATTTTATTGAAAATTAAAAGTCTTTGTTTTTTTTCTTAAATCACTAATTTTACAGTCTATATTATATTTATTATGAAATATTCCTTAACAATTTTTATTTTCCTGATTGCATTTTGTTCTTGTAATCCAAAAATTGATTTGAACAATTACCTACAAGGAGGTGTTTGGTGTGGTTATTCCGAATTATCAGAAGGAGAAATATGCATTGAATTTTTAGAAAAAGATGCTTACTTAAAAGTTAAAAGAGAACGCTTTATCAACCCCATACCCTATGTTGTTCATAAAATTGATAAAGGAAAAAAAAGTATTACATGGGAATTTGTTGGCGAGGGAACTTTAAACGAGTTTTTTATAATTAGTCAAGATACAGTCAATTTTAAACAAAAAGGAGCAAAATCTTTTGCAAAATTTATAAGAAAAAAACATAATTATTAAAATGCTAATTTCATAATTAAAAGACTCCATTTTTTTCAAATTTTCAGTCTAATCTTTCTAATTTACGGAAGTTCTTCTATTCAGGCTCAAAGCGGCGATCTATTAACTCTTCAGTATAATAAAGGGCCTGCTTTAGATGATTTTTACTCGAAGTGGTCAATTTACACTGGAATCAATATTAATCGGATAAATACGGATCAACAAAATACATCTCCAAAACTTACACTTGGAGTTTTTATTCAAGCAGAAAATAAAATTTCCAAAACAGTGGGTTTTGTTAGCGGCTTAAATTATAGCCCAGTGAGATATTCTTATGAAGTAATTGATTCATTAGTTCAAGACCGATTGTCTTATTTTACTATCCCTGTTGGTATTAAATTAATTCCTTCAAAAAAATCAAATGTCATTTTAGGTGCTAATTACAATATTTATAATAATGGCAATTTCATTATTTCAAAGGGGTCCTTTAAAAGGAGTGAATTATATTCTGAAGGGGTTTTTCGAAATACCATTGGTGGATTTGTTCAAACAGGATACAAATTTTATGAGAAATTTGAGGTTTTTGTGAATTTTAGATGGGCTACCAGAAGTAGCCCTGCCGTTCAACTTCAAACAAACAACACCTCTGGCCTTCAGCTTGGAATAAGCTACAGTATATGGAATTCACAGATTAAGTACTGATTAGATAATAGATTCACTTATTTAAATTATTCATATATTCTTTAAGGGTTTATACTTATTCCATTATTTGATATAATATTATGTTGCCTATTTAATTTAAAATATATGTGAAATCGCAACTTTCAAAAAAGGATGTCGCTTGTATTTTTGCGTTTTAATATATCTAGATGTGTTGTTCATAAGTAAATATACCTTCCAAGGTAGTCTAATATATATTATCCCAGCTTGATATTTATTACGGATTTTTTCAGTAACAAAGTCAAATGGGCTTGTTTTGTAAAATAAACTTCCCGATAAAGAATAATCATGGAAATTATATTCTAATTCCATCCCTAAAAAAAAAGAAAACCCATTTTGAATGATTTCTAAACGATTACCAAAAAATGGAAGCCCTCCTAAAGAGCCAAATTGCAAGCCATATCTTGATTTAATCGAAGTCCTAAAAGTCCCTAATTGAGCCGAATTATTTGTGATAACTTTAATTTTTTTATTTAATGGTTTCCCCCAGAAAAAAGAAAAATTTGAATTTAAATGAAAAGCCTGAGGGATGGATAATGCCCAGGTTAATTCTTTAGCATTGATGATGTAAGCATGGTAAGTATTTTGAAAAAATTTAGCCAATGAAGCTTCAGCCCCAGTAGTGCCAAATTGAACTCCCCAGCCATAGCCATGATTAGGTGATTTAAAAAAATCCTTTTTGAAACCTAAAAACAACCATCCATTATAGGGATAATCCATTTTTGACAAATTTTCGGTATAATGAAGTGCGGGCGTGTTAATCTCCTGACCTAAAACCCAATGTTTTGAAACATAATTGAAATTTGAAATAGAATCATTAGGTGTTTTTAAAGCTCTGCCATATTCAAAGAAGATTCCGCTACTATAATATCGATCGCTACCAAAGTATAAATCATTATCTACATTTAAACCAATATACTTTTGGGCTAGTAGTTTTGTGCTTCCAAAACAAACAATCATCAACAAAAAAAATATGCGATGTGTCAAAATGTTTTTTTAATCTTTTTTAAGGGCGCATAAAACGCCTTTGCTTGTTTTTTGAGGCTTAAAATGTAACAAAAACATTGTGCACTCTAACTTTATATAAAAATACCAAGACTAAATTTAGTAATTCGTTGTTTATTCCAAATAATTTCATGCAAAGCCATTCTTTTAATCGATTCTTATTCAAGGATCATTTTAAAAAGTTTTAGATAGTTAATACTTTGCTTACATTTATACATTAATGGAAATTTACGTAAAAAATAGCCGAAAAAACAACTGTGGAATACTAGAATTTAGAAATCCTGCTGGTAATTCATTACAATCAGATAGTCTTTCGGGAATTAGAAAAAATTTACTTGAACTTGAAGCTGACAGTCAAGTTAAAGTTATCATCCTTCAAAGTGTTGGTTCAAGTGCTTTTTGTGGGGGTGCATCCTTAAAAGAGATGAAGAGGCTCAGAGATCTTGAACAAGCAACTAAATTCTTTATGGGTTTTGCTGATGTTATCAATACATTGAGAAAGCTTTCAAAATTCGTGATTGCAAGGGTTCACGGTAAAGTTGTCGGGGGGGGGATCGGATTAGTAGCTGCTTGTGACTATGCAATTGCAACTAAAAATGCTTATAGCAAACTATCTGAATTGTCAATAGGTATTGGTCCTTATGTAATCGAACCTGTCGTATCTAGGAAAATTGGTCTTACTGCTTTCTCGCAACTTTCATTCGATGCGGAGAATTGGAAGAGTTCAGATTGGTCGTTAAACAAAGGGCTCTTTTCTGAAGTAGTGGAAAATCAAAATGAGTTAAATAATAAACTTGATGAAATCACTAACAGAATATCGAGTTACTCTCCAAATGCCGTCAAAAACTTGAAACAATTATACTGGAAAAATACAGATCTTTGGGATGATCTACTTCCAAAAAATGCTGAGATTACTGCTAGACTAGTCCTGGAGGAGGCTGCTCAAAAAATCCTTAAAAACTTATAATTCAGATGGATAAGTTAATTAGAATAACAAAGGAATTTCGTTTTGAAACAGGGCACGCTCTCTACGGATATGATGGTTTATGTAAAAATGTTCATGGTCACAGTTACAAACTATCAGTAAGTCTTGTTGGCACTCCTATATCAGACCCAAACAATGTAAAATTTGGGATGTTAATCGACTTTGGCGACCTAAAAAAAATTATAACTGAAATAATCGTAGAGCCTTTTGATCACGCAACCGTTTTGAATATAAACTCCCCTCATAAAGAATTAGCAAACGATATGGAAAAAAGAGGACACAAGATAAAAAGAGTCCAATACCAACCAACATGTGAAATGATGATTTTGGATTTTGCTGAAAAAATTAAAGCAGAGCTGCCTAAAGAAATAAGTTTACATCATTTGATTTTAAGAGAAACTGAAACTTCCTACGCTGAGTGGTATGCCTCAGATCAAAATCTTTAAAACCCTAGAGCTTCCAGATCAGTTTTTAATTTAGATTTTTCTTTAGAATTTAAATCTACTCGTTCTTCACAATCAATCGGAATATTAAGATTTTCTGGTGGAAGAAAATCTTCTTGAGATATTTCCAAAATAGGATTTTCATACAAAGATCGCATATAATTTGCCCAGATTGGCAAGGCCATTGTAGCTCCTTGTCCGTAACCAATATTTTCAAAATGAATAGCTCTATCTTCACCTCCAACCCAAACCCCTGTTGCTAAGTTTGGAACCATTCCCATGAACCAGCCATCGCTTTGGTTTTGAGTAGTTCCTGTTTTTCCGGCGATTGGATTTTCAAAAATGTATGGATACCCAGTTACTACTTTTTCATAAATATAATTAGTCTTTTCAAGGCCTGCGTGTCTTAATCTTGCCCCTGAACCTGCCTTTGTAACTCCTTGCATTAAATTTACCGTTACATATGCAGCTTCTTCGCTCAAAACATCTTGAGTCTCAGGTACAACCTCATATATGGCACGCCCATTTTTATCTTCAATACGAGAAATCATTACTGGTTTTACATAAATTCCTTTATTTACAAATGTACTATAAGCCCCAACCATCTCAAATAAACTAATATCTGGTGTTCCAAGAGCAATTGAAGGAACTGGGGGTAAATAAGATGTTATTCCCATTTTTCGAGCTAGATTAATAACAGGACGTGGTCCAACTAAATCCATCAATCTAGCGCTTATGGT
>CABYBK010000031.1 GCA_902517245.1 uncultured Bacteroidota bacterium
CAAAAAAGTAGTTCACATACCTCTCTAAAAATGATATTACAACATAATCCTTGTAAAGACATCTTTTATTTAATGTTTTTCCAAAGTATTTTATCCTAAAAAAGGATAGCGATAATCTGAAGCAGGTACAAATGTCTCTTTTATTAATCTAGGTGATACCCATCGCAATAAATTTGATGCAGATCCTGCTTTATCATTGGTTCCTGATCCTCTTGCACCACCGAATGGTTGCTGTCCTACAACTGCGCCTGTTGGTTTGTCATTGATATAGAAGTTACCAGCACTATTTTCAAGAGCAACTAATGCTTCTTCCAGTGCATAACGATCTTGTGAATAAACAGCACCAGTTAAAGCATATTCTGAAGTGTTATCAACCAATTTAAGCGTATCATTCCAGTTTTTATCTGGATAAATGTAAATAGTTACAATTGGTCCAAATAGCTCTTGATTCATGGTATAATAATCAGGGTTTGTTGTTATGGCTACGGTAGGTTCAATAAAATATCCCTTAGATCCATCATAATTTCCTCCTGCAATAATTTCTGCATCCTTATCTTCTTTAATTTTTTCAATTGCATTAACTATCCGATCAAATGCACCTTGATGAATTACAGCGGTGACAAAGTTGTTAAAGTCAGAGGGTGATCCAAGGGTAATTGTTTTTAATTCTTTTTTAACTTCATTTATAACACTATTAGCAAGTGATTCAGGAAGATATACTCTTGAAGCTGCCGAACATTTTTGACCTTGAAATTCAAATGCTCCACGAATTATTCCTGTTGCTACTTCTTTTGGTTTCGCTGATTGGTGTGCTATTATAAAATCTTTACCCCCCGTTTCTCCAACAATTCTTGGGTAAGAACGAAAATTATTAATGTTTTTCCCTACTTTATTCCAAATATCGCGAAAAACTGAGGTTGATCCAGTGTAATGTATTCCAGCAAATTCAAAACTTTCTAAAACTGTATCTGTGATCATTTCTGGATCTCCAAAGACCATATTAATAACCCCGTCCGGTAACCCAGCCTCTATAAATACTTCCATTAAAACATTAGCAGAATAAACTTGATAGTCACTGGGCTTCCATACAACTACATTACCCATCATTGCTGCACTGGCAGAAAGATTCCCTGCAATTGCGGTAAAATTAAAAGGACTAACTGCATAAATAAACCCTTCTAGTGGCCTATATGTTAACTGATTCCAAATACCAGGACTACTACTAGGTTGATTTTCATAGATGTCACGCATGAATTTCACATTAAAACGAAGAAAATCAATTAATTCGCATGCGGCATCAATTTCAGCTTGAAAAATGGTTTTTGATTGAGCTAGCATAGTTGCTGCATTTATTTTAGCTCGATATGGTCCAGCAATCAGATCTGCTGCTTTTAAAAATATAGCTGCTCTACTTTGCCAGGGCATTTTAGACCAATCATCGCGTGCTTTCAGTGCTGTATTAATTGCATCTTCAATATTTTTTTTACTAGCCTTATGATATGTTCCAAGGAGATGTTTGTGGTCATGAGGTGGACTCATTTTGCCAAGGTCACTCGTTTTTACCAATTTATTCCCTATTCTCATCGGAATATCTATAGTTTTATTATAAAGAGAGTTATAAATTTTTAAGACTTCTTCTTTTTCAGGACTTTCTGGCGCATAAGACAGTACAGGCTCATTTAATGGGTTCGGTACGTTAGAAATGCTGTAAGACATAGTTTTTTTGCTAAAAGGTTAATATATTAAAAGAAAAAGCTAAATTATTTTAATTGAGAATATAAGGCACATTAAGTTTGAAATAAGGTACTTCAACGTTGAATTTCTTTGCATTAGAAAAATTTATCATAATAAAAGTTCCTGACATTGATCCAACTGGGGACATTATTAAACTTCCGGATTGATATGTATAGCTTTCGCCCGGGCGAAGTATTGGTTTTTTTCCTACTACACCAACTCCATTCACATACTGGGGTCGGTTTAAAGCTTCTTGAATTTTCCAGTGTCGTGATAAAAGTTGAACTACATTTTTACTTTGATTTTCAATAGTGATAAAATACATAAAGGCATGATGTGGGAGATTTTCTTTTAGAAAACTACCTTCAAATTTAGTTTCTACAGAGATCTTAATTCCTCTTGTAATTTGTTGTATCAAGGGCTTTGTTGTTACAATTTGAGTAACATTAAAGGTAATAAAAAAAAAATTTAATGTGATGGCAAGGAAAATCTAATTATTTAATTGAAATGAATTAGTCTGACCTACCCCGATTAATTCGTCATATTGTTGACCAATAGAGCGATAGTAAACTAAAATTAAATAATCATTTTCAGCGAGTGCATTTGAACCGCTAAAAAAATTTTTATTAACCCTATCTTTATTTTTTACAACATACTTGTAGTTATAGAACCCCTGTTTTAGTAACAAAACACCTTCATAAATTTCCAAAGAAGGATTATAATACATACGATTAGTATCGCTAAATGAATAGTTGTTAAAACTTCCATAAACGTAGACCTCATTGTTGGAATCATAATCTGAAGCCAGACTAAAATGAACATAACTGTAGTCAGCTTCTATGTTTGGATCCCCAGGACGCATAATGTTTCTAATTTCATATCCACCATTTATATCAGGCGCGTATGTATAGTTTTGATAAAGCCGAGGTATATTAACATTTAAATATGTTTCATAAAGCTTATCTAAATTTGTAAAACTTATATTGGGCCCTGTAATTCTTAAATCTTTAGTGTCGAAAAAATAATACTCATTCCCACCTTCAAATTGAGTTGGAATTTCATATCTATATTCTAAAGTACTTCCAGAAAAATATTGAGGTTTCAAGACTAAAAGATCTGAGTCCCATTGTCTGTTTTGCAATAGGTGAACAAAAACTGTTTGATCAGGATTTCGAAATGTACCTTGAGATGGTGTTACAGAAAAATGTAGAGATTGATGGGTGTTAAAACGATCCATATTTTGAGGACGATATACTCCAGATCTAATAGTAGATTTTTCCTCGTAAATACAAAATCTCCTTGAGAAAACTAATTCATCAAAAGAATCATAAATTTCTAAAAGATAGTTTCCGGAAGCTTTAAATTGAATATTTTCATTTGGTAGTTCTAACCTATAATGGGTGAAGGTTTGTAGGGTGTTAAATGAAGTGTTGTAATTATCAATTCTCAGGTTATCAAAACCTTCTAAATATTCATTTTGAAAAAGTTTTGATGAATTCCAATCGTGGTTAAAGTGTTTAACTTTAAAGTAATAATCCGCTTCATTACCTTTTAAGTCGTCAAATGTTAGTGTAATTTTTTGGCCTATTTCTATTACTGGAAAGTTTTCTTTACTATCAGCACCAAAAAATTTGACAGATTTAATATTATTAGGGGGTAAATACTCTAGTCCCTGTTGAGCATTTATTGAAACTACAGAAATTAAACCTAAAAAATTAAAAATAAAAGCTCCCAATTTTAACATAAGTAAATTTAAATGTTCAGTTTGTGTTGACCAAATCAGCTCATTATTAATAAAAAAGTTAAACACTTATTTAGAATTAATATAAATAATTTATTTCCCTTATTAATTGTTTTATCTAAACGGGTTTAGTTAGTAAATTTGGGCGACTTTTGGTACAATTTTAAATGGAAGTTATTAAAGAAATTGAAACACGCAGGGGTGCAAATCTCAAATTAAATGGGATAGCTGAAAAGATTATTGAAAAATCACCATCAGTTGCTAATTATGCTTTGAGACCTGACGATTTTTTTGGAACCATACCTAAGCTTTGTCTCAAAGAAGGTTCGAAAGTTCTAGCTGGATCACCAGTTTTTTTCAATAAGAAAAATCCTGACATTAAAATTGTATCTCCTATTTCGGGAACTATCAAAACTATAGAACGAGGACCAAAGCGTAAAATAGAACTTATAATAATAGAACCATCTAAAAAACAAGACTCAATTAAACATCAAGTTAAAGGATGGGAGAGAATGGATATTAGTGATTTAAAGGTTTTATTAATGGAAAGTGGAAATTGGCCTTTTATACACCAAAGACCATACGGAGTTATGGCAAATCCATTGGATGAACCGAAATCTATTTTTGTAACTACAGCAAAAACAGATCCTTTACATGAAGATTTTAATTTTGTTTTAAAAAATGAGCAAAAAGAATTTCAGTTAGGTATTGATTTACTTAACAAGTTTGTAGATCAACCAGTATTTTTAGGAATAGATAAATCTTTTCCAGGATATTTTGAGTCCATTAAGGGTGTTCAACATTATTCCTTCAAGGGGCCACATCCAGCGGGAAATTTAAGTTTTCATATTCAGAAGCTTTCTCCAATTAATATGGGTGATCGAATATGGACTGTCAATCCCGAGGATGTTGTGAATTTAGGAAGATTCATTACATCAGGAATCTTTTCATCTCAAAGAACAATCGCTGTTTCTGGGAATGCAGTTCAAAACCCTAAATATTTTAAAACAAAAATAGGCGCTGAACTAGCGCCCTTCATTAATAATGTACTGGTCAAGGAAGACAAAGTAAGAGTTATTAATGGTGATGTGCTCACTGGTACAATAGCTGATGTTTCAGGTTATTTAGGATATTTTAATAATTTGATCACTATAATTCCCGAAGGAAGCCATTATCGTATGTTTGGATGGCTCCCATTTAAGGACAATAAAATTTTGAGTTTATCAAATACCTCCCTATCTAGATTTATAAATAGAAATGGCTTTGAGGTTGATACTAATCTTAATGGAGAAGAGAGAGCTCTAGTTGTTACTGGCGAGATGGAAAAAATATTTCCTCTTGATATTTTTCCAATGCAATTAATTAAAGCATGCATGGTAGAGGATATTGAAAAAATGGAAGCATTAGGTATTTATGAAGTAGTTACCGAAGATTTCGGATTAGTGGATTACGCGAACACGTCAAAGCTTGAAGCTCAAGAAATAATCCGTCACGGTATAGAATTAATGATTAATGAAGTAGGATAATAGATTATGAATTTTCTAAGAAAAAGTTTAGATAAGATTAAAAAACCCTTTGAAAAGGGTCAAAAACTTGAAAAATTTGCACCTGCATTTAATGCTTTTGATACATTATTGTTTGTGCCTAATCATACAACAAAAAAAGGTTCACATATTAGGGATGCTGTAGATTTAAAGAGGACCATGGTAACCGTTATTATTGCTTTATTACCAGCCTTAATTTATGGTATTTACAATACTGGTTATCAATACTATATTCAAATAGAAGAATCTTTCACATTTTTAGATGCATTTATTCACGGATCATGGAAAATTATTCCAATGATTATTGTTTCATATGTAGTAGGTCTATCAATTGAATTTGGTTTTGCTGTTTACCGAGGACATGAAGTAAATGAGGGGTACTTAGTGACTGGACTTTTGATTCCTATGATCATGCCTATTGACATTCCACTATGGATGGTTGGAATTTCAACAGCATTTGCTGTTTTAGTTGCAAAAGAAGCTTTTGGAGGAACAGGCATGAATATTTTAAACCCCGCACTTACAGCTAGAGCATTTGCTTTTTTTGCATATCCAACTTATATGTCGGGAAATAAAGTTTGGGTCTCAGAAGCAGGAAATATTGATGCGATTTCTGGGGAGACTATTTTAGGAACATTAGCAGCTGGGGGACAAGTAAATTATTCTATGATGGAAATGTTTCAAGGGTCAATACCAGGGTCTATTGCAGAAACCTCTACTTTATGGGTTGCAGTAGGAGCTTTAATCCTTATTCTAACTGGAGTTGGAAGTTGGAGAATTATCTTCGGTGGTATTATAGGCGCTGCGATTATGGGATTGTTATTTAACCTTTGGGGGCAAAACGAATTGATGAGCTTTTCTTGGATAAATCATTTAGTGGTTGGGGGCTTTGCATTTGGTATTGTTTTTATGGCTACGGATCCTGTATCAGCAGCTCAGACAACAAAAGGAAAATGGATTTACGGTATTTTAGTAGGAATATTTTGTATAATGATTCGTGTTTTCAATCCAGCTTATCCTGAAGGTGTTATGTTAGCAATCCTACTAATGAACGTTTTTGCACCAACAATTGACCATTATGTAGTTAATGCAAATATCAGTATGCGCAAAAAACGTTGGGCAAATGCCTCACATGAACTTAAAACTACTTAAACATGAATAGGGATAGCAATTCATATACTTTTTTATTTGCAACTCTAATGGTGCTGGTGGTGGCATCCACCCTTGCATTTACTGCAAGTTCATTAAAAGATCTTCAAAATGCGAATGTCAGAAAAGAAAAAATGCAAAATATACTTGCTACTATTGGGATTGATTCTGACAGAGAACAAGCAGAGAACTTATACAATAAATACATTAAAAAACAACTTTCTTTAACCCAAGAGGGAATTGTTGATCAAAATGTCAATGCTTTTGAAATTGAGCTAAACAAAGAATTAAAAAAAGCTCCATCAGAGCAACGTTTTCCAATTTACGAGGCTAATGTTGAGGGAGATAAATACTACATTGTCCCTCTTCGTGGTGCTGGATTATGGAATGCAATTTGGGGTTACATCGCTTTAGAAGAGGATAAAAATACCATAAAAGGAGCAGTTTTTGATCACGCAGGGGAAACAGCTGGTTTGGGAGCCGAAATCACACAAGATTGGTTTCAAAACCGTTTTTTGGGAGAGAAAGTATTTGACATAAAAGGTAACTTAGTTGGAATTAATGTTTCAAAAACGAATAATGATCCAAAGGATTTAGATAAAGACGACCATGAGGTAGATGCAATTTCTGGAGCTACAATCACGGGTGATGGAGTCACCAATATGATAATTGAACGCCTTACTCACTATTTACCTTATTTAAAAAATAATGATCAAATCGTTGCATCAAACTGATAAAATATGGAAGAAAACAAATTGTTAAGTAAAAAACAAGTTTCGATTCTTTTTATAAATAAAGAAAGAGAGCCACTTCTTTCTCCAAAAAACAGAAAGTTATTATCTGACCCAATGGATGATAACAACCCAATAACTGTGCAAGTTCTTGGAATATGTTCAGCACTAGCTATTACAGTTCAGTTAAAGCCAGCATTGGTAATGAGTATATCTGTAATGGCTGTGATGGCAGCAAGTAATGTTATTATTTCATTGCTCAGAAACTTAATTCCAAATCGGATAAGAATTATAGTTCAACTGGTTGTTGTAGCTGCTATGGTGATTTTGGTTGATGAAATTTTAAGGGCTTATGCTTATGATGTAAGTAAAGAACTTTCCATTTTTATTGGATTAATAATAACTAATTGTATTGTAATGGGAAGATTAGAAGCATTTGCCCTTGGAAATGGAGTTTGGAAATCTTTTCTTGACGGAATTGGAAATGCTGCAGGATACGGATTTATTCTAATCTTAGTTGCTTTTTTCAGAGAGCTTTTAGGTTCAGGGAAACTATTTGGTTACCAAGTAATACCTGATTCTCTATATGAAATGGGATATGTTGATAACGGATTAATGTTATTATCGCCAATGGCCTTAATTACAGTAGGATTAATTATATGGGTTCAACGATACAGGAATCGTATATTAATAGAAAAAAATTAAGTAATCAAATGGAAGCTTATTTAAATCTTTTTGTAAAAAGTATTTTTATAGAGAATATGATCTTCGCCTATTTTTTGGGGATGTGTTCTTACCTAGCTGTATCTAAAACAGTTAAAACAGCTGTAGGTCTTGGTTTTGCTGTTATTTTTGTTTTAGCAATTACTGTACCAATTAATTTTTTGTTGGACACATATCTGCTTCGTCCAGGAGCTTTATCTTGGTTAGGTTCAGCGTACGCAGATCTTGATTTGAGTTTTTTAAGCTTTATAATGTTTATAGCTGTTATTGCTTCTATGGTTCAGCTAGTTGAGATGATTGTTGAAAAATTTGCTCCTGCATTATATGGTGCTTTAGGAATTTTCCTTCCCCTTATAGCGGTTAATTGCGCAATTTTAGGGGGGTCCCTTTTTATGCAACAAAAAGATTTTTCGGGCATAACAGAGTCAGCGGTATACGGCTTAGGTTCAGGGGTTGGATGGTTACTAGCTATTTTAGCAATTGCTGCGATTCGAGAAAAAATTACATATTCAAATGTGCCTGCTCCTCTAAGGGGTTTAGGAATTACATTTATAATAACAGGTCTAATGGCATTAGGGTTTATGAGTTTTATGGGAATTAAATTATAATTTAAAAATGGAGTATACAGTTGTAATTGCAAGTATTGTTGTTTTCTTAACTATCACATTTATTTTAGTTGGAATGCTTTTAGGAGCTAAAGCTAAGTTAATGCCTTCTGGACCAGTTTCGTTACAAATAAATGGTGAAAATAATGTTGAAGTTTCTTCAGGTGGGACATTGCTAAGTACTCTTGGGAATAATAAAATATTTTTACCTTCAGCTTGTGGAGGAGGGGGTACTTGTATTCAATGTAAATGTCAAGTTTTAGATGGAGGTGGTGAAATACTCCCTACAGAGACTCCTCATTTTTCAAGGAAAGAGGTAGCTGAAGGATGGCGTCTAGGTTGTCAGGTGAAAGTAAAACAGGATATGGTTATCCAAGTCCCGGAAGAGGTTTTTGGCATTAAAAAATATGAAGCTAAAGTAGTTAGAAATTGGAATGTAGCTTCCTTTATTAAAGAGTTTGTTGTTGAAATTCCAGAAGAAATGAATTATAAAGCTGGAGGTTATATTCAAATTGAGATACCAAAATGTGAGGTTAAATATGAAGATATTGATATTTCTGCACATCCTGAAGAACATCCCGGAGAACCAGATAAATTTAAATTAGAGTGGGACAAGTTTAATCTATGGCCCTTAAAGATGAAAAATCCAGAGACAGTGGAAAGAGCATATTCTATGGCTTCATTCCCAGCTGAAGGAAAAGAAATCATGTTGAATGTTCGCATTGCAACACCACCATTTGATCGAGCAAAAAATGATTGGAGTGATGTAAACCCTGGTGTAGCTTCCTCATATATTTTCTCGAAAAAAGCAGGAGACAAAGTTACTATCTCAGGGCCTTATGGTGAATTTTTCATTAATGAGTCTGATTCTGAAATGCTTTATGTGGGAGGTGGAGCTGGAATGGCCCCAATGCGATCACATTTATATGAGCTTTTCAGGACCCTTAAAACAGGAAGAAAAGTTACCTTTTGGTATGGAGGTAGATCTAAACGAGAACTATTTTATATTGAACATTTTAGAGCTTTAGAAAGAGATTTTCCAAATTTTAAATTTTATATCGCTTTATCAGAGCCAATGAAAGAAGATAATTGGAAAGAAAAAACCAGCCTTGATTCAGAAGGTGATGGGTTTACAGGTTTTGTGCACCAGGTGGTAATTGATCATTATCTTAATGAACATGAAGCACCAGAAGATATTGAAGTCTATTTTTGTGGACCACCGCTTATGAATCAAGCTGTTGAACTTATGGCAGAAGATTTTGGTGTTCCACCGGAAAACGTTCGTTTTGACGACTTTGGCGGATAGTTCTATTTTCGATAAAACCTTTTTCCAAATTTTATTAAATAACTACATGACGTTTACTTAATATCCAAATAGAGTCTCCAGAGAGATTTCTTTAACAGATCCATATTTTTCAAGATTCTTAAAATCTATGTTATCACGGTTTCCAATTAATAATACATTATGAGGTTTGTTTTTAATGTACTTTTCATGAAATTCTAAAAGTTTTTCTAAGTTCATAGATTTAACTTCATTATAAATCTTTTCTCGAATATCATAGTCAATTCCTCGATCTTTAGCATTTAAATAACTAGATAGCACTCCGGATTTTGTTATACGTTCACTTTCAATTTTATTTAAAATAGATTTTTTACTTATTTCAAAAGCTTGTGGAGATTCCGGAAGATTATTTATTAATTCAAACATTGAAGAAAGAGCTTCACGTTGTTTATCTGATTGGATGCCAACATATGAATAAAGATAATCTGATTGATTAGGCTTTTTTGCTTGACTAAATGTTGAATATACTGAGTAAGCCAAACCTTGTGCTTCACGAATTTCTTGAAATACGATAGAATTCATTCCTCCACCAAAATATTGATTAAATAATGCAATAGCAGCAGCTTTAGCATTGTCAAGTAGCTCAAGCTTTGATAAAAGAATTATCTCTGTTTGAACCATATCAAAATTTGTCCAGAAAACATACTTTTTTTCATAATCTATTTCCTTGAAATTATCGACATCTTCTTTTTCTAGAAAGTTTTCAGGAATTTTATGGTAATTTCTTATCATTTTAGATAGGCTATTTTGATTTTTATTTCCGTAATAAAGAACACGATGGGGGTACCTTTTAAGATTTTGGATCAAATTGATTAATTCTTCTACTTGTACTTCTTTTATTTCCTTAGAATTCAAATTAGCTGAAGCAGGATTAACTTTTCCATATTTACCATACGCATATAATTGATTTCTCAGGATTATATTTTTATTTTTTTTAGCATCAGATCGAGACTTGATAATACGCTCAACAAGTTTATCTAGTTCATCTTGAGAGGCACTAGGCTCTTCAAATAATTTCTCAAAAAGTTGAATTGAAGCCTCCATATTTTCACTAAGTCCACTTAAAGTTACCGAAGTTTCTTTTCCGTCCTGTGATGTACTAAAACTAAATTCGGATCCAAGATTATAAAATTCTTTTTTCAAATCCTCTGCACTCAAATCTTTTATTCCTGTGTAATTCATCAATCCTGCAGCCAATTCAATTTTTGGATCTATGTTTTTACCAAAATCAAAGAGATAGGTCAATTGAAATAAATCATTGTCTTTATTTTCTTTAGATATAACCTCTAGAGGTCCAACATTGTAAAAATCCAGATCATTTTTATAATCTAAAAATTTAGGTTCTAATTTTTTAACTTCTTGGTTTGACAATTTTTCATGAAGTTCTGATCGATTTTCTCGATTTAATGGAACCTTCGTAATTTGTGGTTTAACGACCTTTAAGATGTTAGGATCTTTTCCTGTCCTTTTATAAACAACAGCATAATTTTCTTTGTAATGTTTATTGGCAAAAGAAACTAATTCATCTTTAGTAATTTTTGAAATTTTTTCAAAATACGAGACATGCTCTATCCAGGGTTGATCACGAGTAAAAGCTAAAACCATATTATTTGCCCTGTAATAATTTGCATATTCTGAGTCATCTTGCTGCATAACTGATTTTTTAAGATCATTAATAACAGCTGTGATAAGATCTTCATCAAAAGTGCCTTTTTTAATATTTTCTATTTCTCCTAGAAGAAGGTCTTTTAATTCTTCAAGACTTTGTCCCTGTTTTGGATTTGCCCTAAAGTTGTGAATATAAAAATCATTTAAATCAATTACTGTAGCTAAAGCACTAAGTACTTTTTGCTTTTGTACTAAATTTAAATCAATCAATCCAGCAGCTCTATTGGATAGTAACATATCTATTAAATAAACTTTTAAAATATCCTCTTTAGCATCTGCATTAAAGCGGAAGCCTAACCATACAGATTCCCTATCTGGGCCAATAACTTCTTTAGAAATGGGGCTCGTAATTTCAGGAAGTTTTTTAATATCAATTTTAGGAATTTCTAAATTAGGTTCCCAATTGCCAAAATGTTTGTCAATCAGTCTAATTGTTTTGTCAAAATCCAACTCACCACTCATGCATATTGCTACATTATTAGGACGATAATAGTTATTAAAATATTTTTTAATTTCAGTAATGGATGGATTTTTTAAATGCTTAACTGATCCAATCACGGATTGTTTTCCGTAAGGATGGTCTTGAAAAAGACTTTGATAAAGAGCCCAATACTGTTTCCTTGCGTCACTATCTAAGGTTCTATTTTTTTCTTCATAAACAGTCTCTAGTTCAGTATGAAAAAGACGATTAACTATCTGCTTAAAACGCAATCCTTCTAGAGTAAGGAAACGTTCTATTTCATTTGAAGGAATATCAACTGTGTAAACAGTTCTGTCTTCTGTCGTGTAAGCGTTGAGTCTTTTACCACCCATCATTGAAATCATTTTGTCGTACTCGTTTGGAATTGCGAATAAAGCAGCTTCATTAGAAAGCTTGTCAATTTTTTGATAGAGAAATGAACGCTCTTTAGAATCTGTTAGTTTAGAGTAGTCATTAAAAAGCTGTTCGATGGAATCAAGAAGAATTTTTTCTGTTTTATAGTCTTTTGTTCCAAAGTGTTTATTTCCTTTGAACATCATATGCTCTAAATAATGTGCTAGTCCTGAATTGTTTTCAGGATCATTTTTACCACCTGCCTTTACAGCTGTAAAAACATGGATTCTTGGTGCATTTTCAAAATTACTTAAGTAGACTTTTAACCCATTATCTAGGGTATAAATTCTTGTTTGAGTTGGATCATTTTCCACATATTCATAAGAATAACCCCCTGAGATTGCATGACGGGTTTCATACGTCTCTTTTTTACAGAAGGTAAAATTTAAAATAAAAAATAAAGTCAGTATACTTTTTTTTAAATCCATTTTTTTTTTTTTTTTGAAGGGTCAACAATTTACATAATTTACTTGGATTAATATACTAATGAATGATTTTGAACTACTTTTATAATTATGGAAACAATAAGCTTACAGGAGCTTCACCAGCTTGCAATGAATGAGGTCGGAACTTTTTTAGAAAAGGAGGGTTATGAGTTTTTAGCTATTAATTCTGAAATTAAACGTTCGCCGCAATTTGTTTGTGTTAAGAATAAAGTTCTCTATTTCGTGGCGGTAAGTGCATGTTTATATCCAGTTTCACCAAAAACATACGATATCGAGCTAATTAAAAAAGTAAAAATTCATGCACAAAAAAATAAAGCAAAGTTATATTTTGCAGGTGTTGGGTTTGCTCATGCTGAAGATTACAATATTCCTCTTTCAAAAAATAATCCATACATAGTCAATTTTAATGGTCTTAAAAAAATTATTTAGCTGTTCCGTTTTACTCTTATTTTTAATTTGTTGTGATTCAGATCATACAAAAGAAAATAAAAAAATAAATGGTTTTGCCCTTGGAACATCATACTCAATATCTTATGCTGATTTATCTTTAAATGAAAATATATTAGAAAAAGAAGTAGATTCTATTTTAAAGATAATCAATTCTTCGATGTCCACATATTTACCAGATTCAGATATTTCTAGAATAAATAATGGTGATAGTTTAGTTATAGTGGATAAACATTTTCAAAAAGTGTATAATACAGCTAAATTAGTATGGGAAAAAACGGGTGGCTATTTCGATCCAACAGTTGGAGCTTTAGTCAACGCTTATGGTTTTGGTCCAGAACCGAGTGCATATGTAGTTTCAGATGAAATGCGTGACGAAATTTTAACTTATACAGGATGGGATAAAACCTATTTAACAACAAAAAAAACAATTCAAAAAACTAATCCTAAATTATCTTTTGATTTTAATGCCTTAGCCAAGGGATATACTGTGGATCTGATCTCAGATCATTTAAGATCAAAAAATATTTCATCCTTCTTAGTAGAGATTGGAGGTGAAATTGTGGCTCAAGGTTTTAGTCCAAAAACTAAAAAAGTATGGAGAATCGCAATCGATGATCCAAATCAGTCCGAAGAACGAAAATTTATTAAATTAATTAGCTTAAATAATGCTGCTCTAGCAACCTCAGGGAATTATAGGAAATATAAAATAAATAAAGAGACAGGAAAACGTTCAGTTCATTCTATAAATCCAAAAACTGGAAATTCTTTTCCAACAGAAGTTCTTAGTGCGTCTGTATTAGCTGAAACATGTATGATAGCTGATGCATATGCTACAGCTTTAATGGTAATGCCTTTTACAGATAGTATGGCTCTAATTGAGAGTGAATCTAACCTTGAAGCATATTGGATTATAGAAAATGAAGATGGTGGAGTTGAAGAGATAGTTTCTTCAGGTTTCCCATCAGAATAAAAAATTAAATTTTTGTTGCTACAGGGATTATTTCTTTTTGAAGGCTATACTTTTTAATTTCGATTTCTGTCAATTTTTCAGCATAAGGTATGCCTTTAGATTTGAAACCTGCCTGATTTAAAAAGGAGAAGAAATCTTTACCATAAATTCTTACATGATCGTATTGGCCAAAAATTCGACTTCGTTCATTGGGATCAATTACACAGCTGTCTTCAAAAGTTGTATCTCGATTATCATCTAGCGGAACCTGAGCTATCAAGGTGCCGCCTTTTTTTAAAACACGACATAATTCCTTCATGGCTTGTTTATGATCTGGTATATGTTCCAATACATGATTACAAAGAATTAGATCATAGTAACCCTCTTCAAAGGGAAGTTTACAGATATCAACTTTAACATCAGCTAAAGGTGAATATAGATCTGCTGTTATATATTTCCAGTGATTAAAACATTTAAATTTTTTATAAAAAACTTGCTCCGGAGCAATATGTAAGACATTTAAAGGCAGTTTTAAAAAGTCTGTTTCTCGATATAAGTAAAGCCAAAGCAATCGATGTCTTTCAAGAGAAAGAGTTCCTGGACAAAGGGCATTTAGTCTGATATTTTGGTATCCATAAGGGAGAAATCTTCTATATGAGCTTCCATCAATTGGATCTATAAATTTATTCCCTTTGAAATAAAATTTAATAACTGGTCTAAACCATATACTTATTTTAATTAACCAATTTCTTGGGAAAAAATTTAGTAAAAACTTCATAACACTAAAGGAGTTTTTCTTAAGCCTTCCTCCTCGTCACTTTTTATTCCTAAACTGGAATAAATATATTTGAAACTAGAAAGGAGTTCAGGTTTTCCATCAAGAAGTGCTACATTATGCTCAAAGTGGGCACTTACTTTTCCATCAGCTGTTAAAATAGTCCACCCATCCTTTAGTTGTTTAATACGATGTGTTCCTAGATTTATCATTGGTTCAATTGCCAATACCATTCCGTTTAAAAACTTTTTTCCAGTTCCTCTTTTTCCATAGTTGGGAACCTCTGGCCCTTCATGCATTGAAGCACCTAATCCGTGACCTACAAGTTCACGAACTACACCGTAGCCATTACTTTTACAAAGACTCTGTATTTTATGTCCTAAATCTCCTACACGATTTCCTTCTTTAAAACATTTTACACCCTCGTAAAGTGATGCCTTAGTAACTTCAAGCAATTTCTCAACTTCAGGATCAATATTGCCAACTGCAAAGGTATAGGCATGATCTCCATAGAAGCCATTTTTTAGAGCACCACAGTCAATTGAAATTATATCTCCTTCTTCAAGAGGAATATCATTTGGAATCCCATGAACAATTTGGGAATTAGGGCTTATGCATAATGTGTTTGGAAAGTCATATAGTCCCAGGAATCCTGGTTCGGCTCCTTGATCTCGGATATATGTTTCCGCTATTTTGTCTAATTCTAGGGATGTTACACCTGGTTTAATTTCAGAAGCAAGTATCCCAAGTGTTCGAGACACAATGAGAGCACTTTCACGAATTAATTCAATCTGTTCAAGAGATTTTAAAATTATTGATCCCATATTAAAAGCTAAAACATACGTTTATATAATGCTGTTTTTTCAAAATTTTCATTTTTTTATTAATAATGAATTTCTGTCCATCGCTTTAGGAATATCCACTTTTAATAAATCCAGAATTGTTGGGGCTATATCACTTAAAATTCCAGAATTGATTTTCTTTTTTTCTGAATCAACCAAAATAATTGGAACTGGATTGGTTGTGTGGGCAGTATTTGGGCTACCGTCAGGATTAATCATGGTTTCGCAATTCCCGTGGTCGGCGATAACTAAACTAGCATAGTCTTTTTTTAGGGCAGTATTCAAAACATCTGCGGCACATTGATCCACGGCTTCACATGCTTTGATCGCAGCTGATAGATTTCCAGTATGCCCTACCATATCAGGATTTGCAAAATTAAGACAAATAAAGTCAGGAGAGTCATTTTCAATTTTTTCAACTATTGCATCTCGTATTTCAAATGCACTCATTTCGGGTTTTAAATCATATGTGGATACTTTAGGCGAGGGACACAAAATCCTTTCCTCTCCAATAAAAGGGATTTCTCTTCCTCCATTAAAAAAAAATGTAACATGTGGATATTTTTCTGTTTCTGCAATACGAACCTGTGTTTTTCCAGCTTTAGCCAATACTTCGCCCAGTGTGTCTATAAGATTATTCTTGTCAAAAACTACTTTTACGCCTTTGAAAGTTTCATCATAATTTGTAAGTGTAACATAATAAAGATCAAGGGGTTCCATTTTATATTTTGGGAATACTTTTTGCGAAAGCACCTGAGTAAGCTCTCTGCCACGATCCGTCCTAAAATTGAAAAAGAGTACTACATCGCCTTGCTCTATTAATGCTAGAGTATTTTCTTTTTTTAATGGTTTGATAAATTCATCTGTAATTCCTAAATCATAACTTTCTTGAAGACTTTTTTCAAAATTATTAGTTGAAGTCCCTTTTCCATGAACCAGAAGATCATATGCAAGTTTAACTCTATCCCACCGTTGATCTCTGTCCATGGCATAATAACGACCTATCAAAGAAGCAAATTGTGTCCGCTTACCCTCTATCTTATTTTCAATTTGATTAACAAATTTTTTCCCTGACTTCGGATCAACGTCACGTCCGTCTGTAAAAGCATGTAGGTAAACCCTGGGAAGGTTATAATCTTCAATTAAATCCAGCAATCCTTCAAGATGGTTGATATGAGAGTGAACCCCACCGTCTGATAGGAGGCCTAAAACATGAACTTTTTTTTCTTTATTCTTGGCATATTCAAGACAATCAGTTAGAACTTTTTCATTTTGCAGCCCATTATTTTTAATTACTAGGTTTATTTTTGCTAAATCCTGGTAAACAATTCTTCCTGCACCTAAATTCATATGACCTACCTCACTATTTCCCATTTGTCCCTCTGGTAAACCAACATGAATACCGTCTGTTCTTAATGTGTTATGAGCATAGTTTTTATAAAGTGAATCTATGAAAGGAGTTTGCGCCTGGTCATGTGCTGATACTTTTTTATCAGTAGCATTTCCCCAACCGTCTAAGATCATTAAGAGAGTTTTTTGGGACATTAATTTTTTTATAAAGATACAAATTTGCGTGCTCTTCAATAAATTCAATTAGCTGAAAAAAAAACTGTTTCTTTGTAAAAAAAGAGTTGAAAAAAGGCCTTGTTTATAGATCTACAGGAAGTTGGTACACGGTAAAGGCCGAAGGGGTTTTTTATACTTGTAGAATCAAAGGTAAATTTCGTTTGAGAGGAATAAAAAGTACTAACCCAGTTGCAGTTGGGGACCATGTAATTTTCGAAGTTGATAATCAAACAAAAGCGCCTAAAGGAACAATAGTAGAAATCGAAAAACGGCAAAACTACATTGTTCGTAAATCTGTTAATCTTTCAAAACAAACTCACATTATAGCATCAAATATTGATCAATTATTTTTGCTGATCACCCTGAACAATCCGCCGACATTCGTTGCTTTTATAGATCGATTTTTAGTTACAGCAGAAGCATATCAAATCCCATCTATTTTAGTTTTTAATAAACTGGATACTTATACTTCAGAACAAATAAAAGAGATTGATGATTTGGCAGCTATATATAAAAAAATTGGATACCGGACATTAAAAATTTCAGCTAGTGAAGGTCATAATATTAATGAAATTGAGAGTATTATGAAAGATAAGGTAAGTGTATTTTCAGGACACAGTGGTGTTGGGAAGTCAACCCTAATAAACTATTTAGCACCAGATTTGAATTTAAAAACAGCTACCATATCAGATCAACATCAACAGGGGAAACACACTACAACTTTTGCTGAAATGTTTGACTTACCTAACGGGATGAAGTTAATAGACACTCCAGGGATAAAAGGCTTTGGCATAGTTGATATGAAAGCTGAAGAAGTTGGAAATTATTTTCCAGAATTCACAAAATTAAAACCCATATGTAAATTCCATAATTGCTTACATCAAAGCGAACCTGGATGTGCTGTTATAAGTGCTTTTGACGCTGGGAAAGTATCAGAAACTAGATATAAAAATTATTTACAAATATTAAAAAATGATACGACTTATCGTTAAAAAAAATTATTATGAGAGTTGTTTTACAAAGAGTCAGAAAGGCTAAGGTTAAAATTGAAGAAAGTCAAGGTGATGAAATTGGTCAAGGAATTTTAGTACTTCTTGGAATTGAGAAGACTGACGGTATTGAGGATGTTGATTGGTTAGTTAATAAAGTAATTAATCTGCGAATTTTTGAAGACAAAAAAGGAGTTATGAACAAATCTTTATTAGATGTTGGAGGAGAGTTAATGGTAGTGAGTCAGTTTACACTAATGGCAGCAACAAAAAAAGGAAATCGTCCTTCTTATATAAGAGCTTCAAATCACGAACATGCTA
>CABYBK010000032.1 GCA_902517245.1 uncultured Bacteroidota bacterium
ATTCTGAGGAAGGCCGATATGTAGCTTCAAGTATTTTTGCATTTAAAATGGAAGAGCAACGCAAAAATGATGACTTTGCTATTTTGTATAGAACCAATGCCCAGTCTAGAGCAATGGAAGATGCATTGCGTAAACGTGATATCCCATATCGTATTTATGGAGGACTTTCTTTTTATCAGAGAAAAGAAATTAAAGATATACTTGCTTATTTAAGACTTGTTGTAAATCCAAATGATGAGGAAAGCTTAAAACGGATAATTAATTATCCTCCAAGAGGAATTGGTCAAACAACGGTTGATAAGCTTGTGGTTGCATCTAAAAATCATAATTTACCTCTTTTTGAGACATTAGATAGAGCTAGGGAACTTGGTGTTCCTATAAATAGTGGTACTCTTGAGAAGTTAATGAACTTTTCCACGCTTATAAAACGTTTTCAAATTGAAAACGAATCATTCAATGCTTTTGAAATAACTGATTTAATTACAAAAAAAGTAGGTATTGTTCAAGAGCTTAAAAAAGATGCTACACCCGAAGGAATAGCTCGTATTGAGAATATAGAAGAATTATTAAATGGAATCCGTGATTTCACAGAAGGTCAACTTGAAATTGTTGATTCATCCGGTAATTTGACTGAGTTTCTACAAGATGTTGCTTTAGCCACAGATTTAGATAAAGATGAAGATCCAAATATTGATCGTGTGGCGCTTATGACTATTCATTTGGCCAAAGGTTTGGAATTTCCTTACGTCTTTATCGTTGGTTTAGAAGAAGACTTATTTCCTTCCGCTATGTCACTTAATACACGCAGCGAATTAGAAGAAGAAAGACGCTTATTTTATGTAGCTATGACTCGTGCTAAAGAAAGAGCTTTTCTTTCTTATACATTATCGCGTTATCGTTGGGGAAAGTTGATTGATAGTGAACCGAGTCGTTTTATTGAAGAAATTGACTCTCAGTATGTAGATCACATTAAACCAAAAGACGACTATAGTTTCAAACCACTAATAAAATCCTCTATTTTTGATAACCCCTTGGAGGTAAAAAAAGATTATAAAGTCAAAGAAAGAACCATTTCAAGCCCTACATTTTCGCAACTAAAAAAATTACGTAAAATCGACAATAATGCACCCTTACAAGTCAATCAAGATGTCAAAGGATTAGAAGAAGGAATGATGGTTGAACATGCACGCTTCGGTAAAGGAGTAATTGAAAATATAGAAGGTAAGGGGCAAGACCGCAAAGCTCTTATTTCTTTTAAAGACTTCGGGAAAAAAAATCTTTTGTTACGTTTTGCAAAACTTAAAATAGAATAATGTTTATTGACAAGTTAAGGACATTTTATTCGGAGACCTTGAATGAAAAATATATTAAAGAAGCTGCTATGTTTTTAGAGAACGGTAGTATGATAATTTTTCCAACAGATACTGTTTATGCTATTGGATGCTTATCCACAAAAGAAAATACTTTAGCACGCTTAGCAAATATTAAGGGAGCTAAACTAGAGCATGCGCCATTGAGCTTTATTTTTGAAGATATAGGCTCATTATCATCATTTGTTAAACCAATGAACTCTAAAGTCTTTAAATTAATTAAAAAGCTACTTCCGGGGCCCTATACTTTTGTAATGGATGCTGCACAAAAACTCCCAAGACCTTTTCAAAAGCGAAAAACTATAGGAGTAAGGATTTCCAATCACCATGTATTGAGAAGTTTACTCCCATTACTTAGCGCTCCTATAGTATGTACTTCTATACATGATACGGATAAGATTTTAGATTACACAACCGATCCAAATGAACTTTTAGAACGTTGGAATAATGAAATTGATCTTATGCTTTCAGATGGATATGGAAGCAATATTCCCTCTACTGTAATCGATGTTACAGAATTACCGTTTAAAATAATACGAAAAGGAGCTGGAGAAGTACCATTTTGAATTAATATCAAATGTTAAAATAATTAAGTGTAGCAATCATGTTTTTTTTGAAGGAATTAGTAAGAACTCAATCTTAATAATTTTTTTAATTTTTATTAAAAAATTAAATCAAATTTATAATATGTTAGTGAACTAATTTAATTTTGCTTGAGTGGAGGATTCCAAAAAACATCAAGGTTTAAGAAGGCAGTTAATTAATACTCTTAGAGAGAAAGGTATTAGTTCAGAGCCAGTTTTAATGACAATGCTAAATACACCTAGACACTGGTTTATGGATCAAGGTCTTATAAATTTTTCTTACGAAGATCAAGCCTATCCAATAGCTGCAAATCAAACTATCTCCCAGCCCTATACTGTGGCCTTCCAATCGCAACTTTTGGAGCTCATCGCAGGACATAAAGTTTTAGAAATCGGAACTGGATCAGGCTATCAAACAGCTATCCTTCTTGGAATTACCTCACATGTATATACTTTAGAAAGACAAAAAGAACTTTTTAAAAAAAACGCAACTCCTTTTTAATAAGTTAAATTTACGTCCAAAACGAGTTATTTTCGGAGATGGCTATAAAGGACTTCCAGATGCCGCACCTTTTGATAGGATAATTGTCACTGCAGGAGCTCCTGAGGTGCCACAAAATCTATTACAGCAGCTTAAAGTTGGTGGAAAATTAGTCATCCCAGTTGGTCAAAAACAGCAACAAATGATGCGATTCACAAGGACTTCTGAAAAATCTTTTGACAAAGAAACTTTTGGAACTTTTCATTTTGTTCCACTTTTAGGGGATAAAGTTTAATTTTAATTAATGATTTTTAATAACACTAAGCAGGCTTATATCCATAAAACTGACAAAGAACTTTACCGTGCATTATATCTATTCAGAATAATATCAAACAAAAGAATTGTTTTTTTTGGCAGTAAAATCGCTCAATTTACATTAAGGTACAGGCTGCCGATAATTGGACTCTTTAAGCATACTATTTTTAAGCAGTTTTGCGGAGGATTAAAAAAAGAAGATTCTATTAAGCTTGTTAACAGACTTGATAAAATGGGTGTAAAATCATATATGCATTATGCTTCAGAACATCAAAATTCAGAATCAGACATGGATATAAATGTTGCAAAAACTATAGAAACAATTTCTTTTTCTAAGAATACAAGTGCACTTCCTTTTACTGTTTTTAAACCTACAAGTTTTGGATCTTTTTCTTTGTTTGAAAAAAAGAGTAGTGGTGTAGCTTTAGATTTTAAAGAAACAGAATCTTGGAATCGAGTAATAAAAAGAATTCAAAAATGCTGTTCTTATGCAAATAAATTAAATGTTCGAATACTTATTGACGCAGAAGAGTCATGGGTGCAGGATGCTATTGACGAAATTTCTGAAGATATGATGAAGACATTTAATCACAAAAAAACTTTAATTTTCACAACAGTACAGCTTTATCGAAAAGATCGTTTAAAATATTTGGACAATCTTTTCAAAAGATCTGTAAAGAAAAAATTCAAAATAGGGATAAAACTTGTTAGAGGAGCTTACATTGAAAAGGAAAATAAAAGATCCTTAGATTTAGGTGTTTCTTCAAAAATATGCAATAGTAAAACTGCTACTGATAAGAATTTTAATATTGCTCTAGACTATATTCTCAAACGCATTAAAGAATGTGAGCTTTTTTTAGGTTCACATAATGAAAAGAGTGTAATTAAAGTGACAGATTGGATGAAAAAAAATAATCTTCCCAATAATTATAGTAAGATTTGGTTTTCCCAACTTTATGGAATGGCAGATCATATTTCATTTAATTTGGCATCTAAAGGTTATCAGGTCGTGAAATATATTCCTTATGGACCAATTAAAGAGGTTATTCCGTATTTGATTCGAAGGGCTCAAGAAAACTCATCAGTTAGTAGTCAAACATCACGTGAATTATATTTAATCAGAAAAGAGTTAAAAAGAAGAAGTATTAAGGTAATTTAGCTTTAATTACAATTAATTTTTTCTTACAATTTGCCACTTTTAAAAAGGAATCTTCATGATGCACGATATTAATATGATATGTCTTACATGAATCTAATTTTGTGTCACTCTTTATGAAATCAATTTTTCCTTCAGCAATAAACACTTTTAAAATGCTATCATTCAAATAAGGATATTGAATATTAATTTTAGGGAGAAATTCAATTTTCTTTTGTGAAAAATTATTTTTGACACGAGCAGATGGACTATAATTACAACTAGTCTTTTTTCCACTAAAAATGAAGACTAAAAAAATTAAACCAACAGAAAACCCAGCTAAATAGTGTCCTAATCGATAAAATAGTCCCATATTATCTTGTTATTTATTTATTTTTTTTTGATTGAATTTTCCGATACTTTTCATCTACAATATTTAATATGTAATGATCATACTCCAATGGAAGATGAGAAGAAATTTTTTCTGCCCATTCCATAAAACAAATATTTCCTGAGTCTAAATATTCTTCTATTCCAAAATCTATAGCCTCATTTTCATTTTTTAGACGATAAAAATCAAAATGATATATTTTTTCATTCCCAATATGATATGTGTTAACTAAAGAGAATGTTGGACTTGAAATGGTCTCTTTGACACCAAGGGATTTACACAGACTTGAAATAAGAGTTGTCTTTCCTGTTCCCATATCTCCATCTATGCGAATTACTTTAGTTGAAAAATCTTGAATTAATAAATTGCTAATTGCATTTATATCAGAAAGCTCGTAAGTAATCAACATTTTGCAAATTTATTATTTACGAGGACTTAAAACAACAAATGGCACTATCATTTCTTCAAGTGAAATCCCTCCATGCTGATAAGTTTGGCGAAAGAAATTTGCAAAATGATTGTAATTCTTTTTATACACAAAATAGTTTTCTCCTTTAGAGAAAATATAGCGGCTATTAAGTGAAATTGAAGGAAGTTTTAAATCGCCAGGACTTACACAATCATAGACATCTTTAGATTTAAAAGTCAGACTTCTTCCTGTTTTATATCTTAAATTCATACTTGTGTCTTTATCACTAATAACCTCACTTGGATTGGTTACATTAATTGTTCCGTGATCAGTAGTTAAAATTAATTGGAAATTTAACTTAGCTGCTTTATCAATTAATTTTTTAAGTGAACTATTTTTAAACCAGCTTAATGTCAAAGATCTGTAGGCTTTATCATTTGGAGCTAATTCTTTTATCATTTCCATTTCTGTTTTAGCATGTGATATCATATCAACAAAATTAAAAACTATAACTGTAAGACATTCATGAATATGATTCTGTAAGGTTTTAATTAACTGCTGACTTTTACTAATTTCATTTAATTTATGATAGCTGATTGGCCTATCAATTCCTAGGCGTAAACATTGAGCTTTTAACAAATTTTCTTCATTTAAATTTTTGCCTCCTTCTTCATGATCATATTTCCACCACTCAGGATATTGTTTTTGAATCTCTAGTGGAGTCAAACCTGCAAAAAGAGCATTTCTCGAATACTGTGTTGCTGTTGGCAGAATACTAAAATAACTGGTTTCCTTATCAACTATATAGGAATTCAAAAATTCACTACGAATGACATTCCATTGATCTAAACGTAAATTATCGATGACTAAAAGAATTGTGGGCTTATGTTGTTTTAATTTCGGAAAAATAGATTTTCTAAAAATTTGATGCGATAACAACGGGCCATCATTATTAGATATCCAATTTGAGTAGTTTTTCTCAATAAATTTTGAAAAAAGATTGTTAGCTTCTTTTTTTTGAGACTTAAAAATCTCAAATATGCTTTGATCATCTAAGTTTTCAAGCTCCAGTTCCCAACGAATTAAATTTTCATAATGATTTACCCAATCATGGTGGGTCAGCAGAGAGTTTAAAGAATTTGATAAGTCCAGAAAGTCTTTTTGATAATTCTGAGTTGTTTTTTTAGCAATTAGTGTCTTTTGATCTAGATTTTTTTTAAGTGATAATAAAATTTGATTTGGATTAACAGGTTTGATCAAATAATCGGATATTTTTGCTCCAATTGCATCCTCCATAATTCGTTCCTCTTCATTTTTTGTGATCATGATCACCGGAAGAAATGGTTTTGTTTTCTTAATCTCTTCAAGTGTATCTATACCGTTTAATCCTGGCATATTTTCATCTAAAAGAACTATCTCATAATTGTTATCATTTACTAAATCTATGGCATCTTGCCCGTTAGTGCAAGGTGTTGTATCATAACCTCTTTGTTTTAAAAAAAGCATATGTGATTTCAACATTTGAATTTCATCATCTACCCATAGAATTTTGATACGATCCATTATGTTATATTTGAAAATTATAACTCATTGTGCAATCTAAAAAAACATTATTTAACGACCCAATTTATGGTTTTATTCCTATAGATAGCGACTTAATATTACAACTTATTAATCACCCTTTTTTTCAACGTCTTAGAAGAATATCACAGATGGGCCTTTCAAACTTAGTATATCCAGGTGCTCACCATACTCGTTTTGAACATGCTATCGGAGCAATGCATGTAATGCGAATGGCTGTAAATGTACTTAAACAAAAGGGAATTGAAATTTCACATGAAGAAATTGAAGCTATGAAAATAGCGGTTTTACTCCATGATATTGGACATGGTCCATTTTCACATGCTTCAGAAAATATTTTACTAAAAGGAATATCGCATGAAGTTATTTCTCTTAAAGTTATCAAAAAACTAAATGAAGAATTTAATGGAAAACTTGACCTTGCTATTAAAATTTTCACCAATAATTATAATAGAAAGTTTATGTATCAACTCGTATCTGGACAAATTGATGTAGATCGATTGGATTATTTAAAACGTGACAGTTTTTATACAGGGGTTACGGAAGGAAATATAAATACAGATAGAATTATAGCTATGATGAATGTAGAAGACGAGAATTTGGTATTTGAAGAAAAGGCTGTTCATTCATTGGAAAAATTTCTTCTTGCTCGACGTTTAATGTATTGGCAAGTCTATTTACATAAAACTAGTTTAGCAGCTGAGTTAGTACTTGTTAAAATTTTACATCGTTTTTTTTATTTGATAGCTAATAAAAAAGAAGACATACCTGTTTCTCATGTTTTGTACCCTCTAATAAGGGTAAGTTCAGAAAAAGAAATTCCTGATTCAGTCTTAAATAGTTATCTTCTTCTGGATGATTCAGATATTATGCATCTTCTAAAAAGTTGGACGTATCATAAAGATTTTGTTTTAAGAACACTCTCAAAACAAATTATATACAGGGATTTACCAAAAGTACAAATTCAAAATGAAGCTTTTAAAAAGATTGATGTAGAAAAAAAAATTGACCAACTCAAAGACACGGATATTAAAAAATCTTATCATGATTATTTTGTTTTTTCTGGAAATATTTCAAATCAAACATATGTTTCAGATCATTCTCAGATTCTTTTAATAAATAAATCAACTTGTACAATTCCTTTAACTGAAAGTATCAACTATTTGGACTTTAATCAATTTTCAAAGCCTGTTTATCGTTATTATTTGTGTTATCCAAAGCAATAATTCTTTATAAATCCGTATTTTTGCAGTCATGAAAATCACTGCATTAGAAATTGCCGAAAAACACAATGGTACTGTGGAGGGAGACGAAAATATCTTGCTTACTTCGTTGGCTAAAATTCAAGATGCAAAAAAAGGATCTTTAAGTTTTCTGGGACATCCAAAATACAATTCATTTATTCTAAGCACTAAAGCCAGTGCTGTATTAGTTAGTGAGAATTTTAAAATAAAAAACTCAGAAGAAACAACATTAATACGTGTTAAAGATCCATATGGCACATTTAATTCTCTTTTAATAGAGAAATCTAATCAAAAAGAAAAAGATAATACTGGCATTCACCATACTGCAATTATTGATTTTTCTGCTGAAATAGCAAGTGATGTTTTTATTGGACCCTATGTGGTTATTGGTGCTAAAACAAAGATTTATTCTGGAGTTCATATTCATTCACATTGCCACATTGGTTCAGATATAAACATTGGCAAAGATACCTTATTACATCCGAGGGTATCTCTTATGGACAAAACGGAAATTGGAGAAAGATGTATTCTAAATAGTGGTTCAATTGTTGGATCTGAAGGATTTGGGTTTGTTAAAAAAAATAGAGAAAACATTAAAACACCACACTTAGGAAAAGTCATTGTGAAAAATGATGTTGAAATTGGAGCTAACACCACTATAGATAGGGCTACACTTGGAGCTACAATTATTCACGATGGTGTTAAACTTGATAATTTGGTCCAAATTGCACATAATGTAGAAATTGGTTCTAATACTGTAATAGCAGCACAGTCTGGTATTGCAGGTTCAACCAAGATTGGTGAGAATTGTCTAATTGGTGGGCAAGTAGGTATAATTGGCCATTTGGTCTTAGGTGATAATATACAAATTCAAGGACAGTCCGGTATAATTAACAATATTCCAAATGGCACTAAAATTCAGGGTACTCCAGGCTTCGATTTTAAATCTTTTTATAAATCTTATGCACTATTTAAAAAATTTCCAGATTTTGAAAGTCGTTTGAGAAAACTCGAAAAAAAATAAGTTTATGATAATTAAAAATTTACCTCAAAAAACTATTTTAAAAGAAACCCAATTAAGTGGAATTGGACTTCATTCAGGAGATCAAATAAATATTGCTCTAAAGCCAGCTGCAGAAAATCAAGGCTTTGTTTTTATTCGCACTGACTTAAATCCAAATATTATTATTCCCGCTTTAGCCAATTTTGTTTGTAAAACAGATCGTGGAACTTCAATTTCAAAAGAAGGAGTTGAAATTAAAACAATAGAGCATATTTTAGCTGCACTAGTTGGTTGCGGTATAAATAATTGTATTATTGAAACCAGTGGAAGTGAAATTCCAATTATGGATGGTTCTTCAATAAAATTTGTAGAAGCTATACAAAAAACTGGGATTAAAGAACAAAATGCTCTTCAAGAAGTTTTTGAAGTTGATGAAACAATTAAAATTTCGGATGAAATTACAGGAAGTGAGATTATGATTATTCCTGATTCTGATCTATCAATATCAGTAATGATTGATTTTGAAACTGAAGTTTTAGGCACTCAAAATGCAATACTTAAGGATATTAAAGATTTTAATACTGAGATAGCAAATTGTAGGACATTTAGTTTTCTCCACGAGCTAGAAACACTTCTTGATAAGAATTTGATTAAAGGAGGAGATGTAAATAATTCAATTATTTATGTTAATAAACCATTAGCGAAAGCTAACATGGATCGTCTTAAAAAAGCATTCAATAAGGAAGATATTGCAATAAAAAAGAATGGTATTTTAAATAATCTTACACTTAATCACTCCAATGAAGCAGCCAGGCATAAGTTACTTGATGTTATTGGTGATCTGGCTCTTGTCGGAATACCAATTAAAGGGAAAATTATAGCTAATAAACCTGGACATAAAATTAATACGGAATTTGCTAAAAAATTAATCAGTATCATTAAAAATAAAAAAAAATCTAATGCACCAATAATTGATTTATCCAAGCCACCTGTTATGGATATTAATCAATTAATGGATATGCTTCCGCATCGCCCTCCGTTTTTACTGGTAGATAAAATACTCGAGCTTTCAGACACCCACGTTATTGGATTAAAAAACGTTACAATGAATGAACCTTTTTTTAAAGGTCATTTCCCTGGTGCTCCTGTAATGCCAGGTGTACTTCAAATTGAAGCTATGGCACAAGCTGGAGGGGTTTTAGTTTTAAGTACAGTTCCTGACCCAGAAAACTATTTGACATTTTTTATGAAGATTGATAATTTCAAATTCAAACGACCTGTTTTTCCTGGCGATACAATAATTTTTAAAATTGAATTATTGACAGAAATAAGACGTGGTATATGCAATGTAAGGGGATATGGATATGTTAACGGTCAAATAGTTAGCGAAGGAGATTTAATGGCTCAAATTGTAAAAAGAAAATGAATCTAAGTTCTACAATTCAAAATTTATCATATGTTCATCCGAACGCAATAATAGGGGAAAATGTAATTATTGACCCATTCACAACAATTCATGAAAATGTTGAAATTGGAGAAGGTACTTGGATAGGTTCAAACGTGACAATAATGGATGGTGCTAGAATTGGTAAAAATTGTAAAATATTTCCTGGTGCCGTTATAAGTGCGATTCCTCAAGATTTGAAGTTTACTGGTGAAAACTCCTATGTCCATATTGGAGATTATAGTGTAATCCGAGAATGTGCAACGATCAATCGGGGAACTATTGCAAGTGGTGAAACTAAAATTGGATCACATTGTCTTATTATGGCTTATTCCCATATAGCACATGATTGTATTGTGCATGACTATTCTATATTATCAAATAATAGCACATTAGCGGGCCACGTGAAAATTGGTAAAAAAGTAATTCTTTCAGGGTTTACAGCAGTAAATCAATTCTGTAATATTGGAGACTATGCTTTTGTTGCCGGTGGTGCTAGAGTTCGCAAAGATATCCCACCATATGTAAAAGCCGGAAGAGAACCCCTTTCATTCGCTGGAGTAAATTCTGTGGGATTAAGGCGCGATGGATTTGATGATTCATTCATAAAGGATATCCAAAATATTTATCGAATTATATTTCAAAAAAAATATAACATAACCCAAGCTATTGCAGTCTTAAGTAGTGAGATAGATGAAAGTCTGGAAAAAAAGAAAATTATTGATTTTTTATTGAAATCAGATCGTGGAATAATCAAAGGTTATTTTTAAAAAAACTAATTTTGTAATATATGGCAACAACATCCGACATTAGAAAAGGACTATGTATTAAATTTAATAATGATATATTTAAAATTATTGAGTTTTTACATGTTAAACCAGGAAAAGGTCCAGCTTTTGTTCGAACAAAATTAAAGAGTGTAACAACAGGTAAAGTAATTGATAATACATTTTCAAGTGGTCATAAAATTGAGGAAATACGTGTGGAAACTCATAAGTATCAATACTTATATAACGATGGTGATCAATACCACTTTATGAATTCTGATGATTACAATCAAATTAGTATTGAAAAGACCATTTTAGATACCCCGGAGCTTTTAAAGGAAGGTGAAATGGTTTCAATTTCAATAAATACCGAAGATAATATGCCGCTTTCGGCAGATATGCCAGCTAGTGTAGTTTTAGAGATAACTCACACTGAACCTGGTATTAGGGGCAATACTGCTACAAATGCAACAAAACCTGCAACTGTTGAGACCGGAGCAAGCGTAAATGTTCCTTTGTTTATCAATGAAGGCGATAAAATCAAGGTAGAAACAGAAAAAGGTCAATATATAGAGCGTGTAAAAGAATAAATTATAAACTATTTAAAACAAATATAATGAGTGTTCTTGTCAATAGAGAATCTAAAATAATAGTTCAAGGATTTACTGGAAGTGAGGGTACTTTTCATGCTACCCAAATGATAGAATATGGAACAAATATAGTAGGTGGTGTAACTCCTGGAAAAGGAGGTCAAAAACATCTAAATAAGCCTGTATTTAATTCTGTTGCTGAAGCTGTAGAAAATGTAGGTGCTGACACTTCTATAATTTTTGTTCCACCTGCATTTGCTGCTGATGCAATAATGGAAGCAACAGCTGCTGGGATTAAAGTAATCATAACAATTACAGAAGGTATTCCAGTTAATGATATGACCAAGGCTTTTCAATATGTAAAAAATAATGGTGCTATTTTAGTAGGGCCAAATTGTCCTGGTGTCATTACACCAGATGAAGCAAAAGTAGGAATCATGCCTGGATTTGTTTTTACGAAAGGTAGGGTAGGAATTGTTTCTAAATCCGGGACACTTACATATGAAGCTGCCGATCAGGTTGTTAGAGAAGGTTTAGGAGTTTCTACGGCAATTGGAATAGGAGGAGACCCTATTATTGGAACAACCACTAAAGATGCAATAGAAATGTTTATGAATGATGATGAAACAGACTGCGTAGTTATGATAGGTGAAATTGGAGGTCAGCTAGAAGCTGATGCCGCAAAATGGATAAAAGCTAATGGAAACAAAAAGCCAGTCATTGGTTTTATAGCCGGTGAAACAGCTCCAAAAGGACGCACTATGGGTCATGCTGGAGCAATAGTTGGAGGGAGTGAAGATACTGCAGAAGCAAAAAAACGTATAATGAGAGAATGTGGAATTCATGTTGTAGATTCGCCTGCTGAAATTGGAATTAAAGTAGCTGAAGTAATATCTTAGAATTTTAAGCATGAAATTATTAGAAAATAAAACAGCCATAATAACAGGGGCCAGTCGAGGAATAGGTCGAGCAATTGCTAAAATATTCGCTGAAAATGGTTGTGATGTTGCTTTTACATTTAACAATAGTAAAGAGGCCGCAGAAAATCTTATTAAGGAATTAACTGAACAGAATGTTAAGGTAAAAGCCTATCAGAGTAATGCTGCAAATTTTGAAGCAGCACATAAACTTGTAGATGAAATTGCTCATGATTTCAACGGCTTAGATATACTTGTCAATAATGCAGGAATTACAAAGGACAATTTGTTGATGCGTATGAGTGAAGAAGATTTTGATAAAGTAATTGAAATAAATCTTAAATCAGTGTTTAATATGACAAAGGCAGTACAACGTACATTTTTAAAGCAGCGAAGTGGATCTTTAATTCACATGAGTTCTGTTGTAGGGGTCAAAGGGAATGCTGGACAAGCTAATTATTCCGCTTCAAAAGCAGGGATTATTGGATTCTCTAAGTCAATAGCATTGGAATTGGGATCACGAAATATTCGCTCTAACGTCATAGCCCCTGGATTTATAGAAACTGAAATGACTGAAAATCTGCCTGAGGAAGTTGTCCAGGGGTGGAGAGATGGAATCCCTCTGAAAAGAGGAGGGAAACCAGAAGATGTTGCCAATGCATGCGTATATTTGGCTTCTGACTTGTCTGTTTATGTTACAGGACAAGTTCTTCATGTAGATGGAGGAATGTTAACTTAAATTTTAAAATATAAATTATGCAAAAATTACCTAAAATTGGACTACCAGTTGTATTACTAGTTGTAGTCGTATTAATATTTGTTTCCAAGTCTTCAATAAATATAGGATATGGAGAAGCTGGAGTATTATTTAAAACTTTTGGAGGTGGAGTTGTAACGGATGAACCTGCTCTTGGAGAAGGCTTTCATATCATTGCACCTTGGAATAAAGTTTATATATATAATGTAAAGCAACAAGAAGTTTTTGAAAGTAAAATGCAGGTTCTTTCATCTAATGGATTGGAAATCAGCTTAGATATATCAGTTTTATATCAACCTAAAGTTGAAGAATTAGGCTTACTTCATAAAACAAAGGGTGAAAACTATTTAAATATTATCATTATACCTCAGATTAGAGCAGTGGCACGTTCTGTGGTAGGTCGATACACTCCTGAACAATTATATTCTACAAAACGAGATGCCATACAAAACGAAATTTACGAGGAAACTAAAAAAGTGGTTGAAAACCAGCATGTTCAGTTAAATGCTGTATTGGTTAGAGACGTAACTTTACCAATAGCGATTAGAGAAGCAATTGAGCGTAAGCTGAATCAAGAGCAAGAAGCTTTAGAATATGAATTCCGAATTGAAAAAGCAAGACAAGAAGCTGAACGCCAGCGTATTGATGCAGAGGGAAAAGCTACTGCAAACAGAATACTAAGCGCTTCTTTAACTCAAAAAATCCTACAGGAAAAAGGAATTGAAGCTACAATTAAATTATCAGAATCTCCTAATGCAAAAGTCATTGTAATAGGAAGTGGAGAGGGTGGTCTTCCTATCATCTTAGGAAATCAATAAATTTGTATATCAAAAAAATTAAATATATTTGCACTGCAATGAAATTATTGAGACATCATACCCATTTAATAATAAACTACTCAAACGATATGTAGGTGGATTTTATTAGCCTATTTTAAACCCGTTTGAGCAATCAAACGGGTTTTTTAATTTAAAATTATGATACGACTAGCGGTACAAAAATCAGGCAGACTTAACTTAGAATCCTTGAAAATTCTTGAAGATTGTGGAATTTCAATAGACAATGGAAAGGACCAATTAAAAACCTCTGCTCGAAACTTTCCAATGGAAGTTTTCTTCTTGCGAAATAGTGACATACCACAATATATAAGAGATGGAGTTGTAGATTTAGCAATTATTGGTGAAAATCTTTTAGTAGAAAAAGGAGCAGATCTACAAGTATTAGAAAAACTAGGTTTTTCAAAATGCAAAGTTTCTATTGCGGTACCTAAAGAATTAAAATTTAAGGGGCTAAAAGACCTTGAAGGAAAACGTATAGCTACATCTTACCCTAACACTGTAAAGATTTTTTTAAATGAAAACAATATAAATGCTGACTTACACATCATTAATGGGTCGGTGGAAATTGCCCCAAACATAGGTTTGGCGGATGCAATTTGTGACATTGTTTCTAGTGGAAGTACTTTATTTAAAAACAATTTAAAAGAAGTTGTAGAAATTGCAAAATCTCAAGCTGTTTTGGTTCAAGCTAATTCTTTAACCTCTGATAAAATTGAATTAATAGATAAATTAAGGTTTAGATTACAATCCGTTTTACGTGCTAAAAAATCTAAGTATATTTTGCTAAACGCTCCAAATGATAAAATTAATTCAATTAGCTCAATTCTACCTGTTTTAAAAAGTCCAACTGTGTTGCCACTTGCAAAAAATGGATGGAGTTCTTTGCATTCAGTAATTAATGCTGAAGATTTTTGGGAAGTTATAGACAAACTAAAAGAGGCTGGTGCTGAAGACATTTTAGTATGTCCTATTGAAAAAATGGTACGTTAATGGAAGAGTATATTTATCCTTTACAAAGTCAATGGGACAAATTAATTGAACGTCCTACGGCTTCATATGATGATTTAGAAGATTTGGTTTCAAATGTTTTTGAACAAATAAAAACAAGAGGTGATGATGCTATATTCGAATACACTAATGAATTTGATAAAGTTCAAATTCATAAATTACAAGTTGATAAAAAAGAAATTTTAGATGGTGTCAATAATGTTCCTAAAGATTTAAAAAATGCAATTCAGAAAGCTAAAAATAATATAGAAAAATTCCATAAGGCTCAAATAACAAAAACAGTTAAAGTTGAGACACAACCTGGTGTCAAGTGCTGGCAGAAAAAACAACCTATTGAAAAAGTAGGACTTTATATCCCTGGAGGATCTGCCCCTCTATTTTCTTCTATACTCATGCTTGCTATACCAGCTCAAATTGCAGGATGTAATGATATTATCCTTTGCTCACCTCCCAATTCACATGGAAAACTCCCAAAAGAACTATTATATACTGCACAACTTTGTGGAGTAACTAAAATTTTTAAAGTAGGAGGTATCCAAGCTATAGCAGGAATGACTTTTGGAACAGAAAGTATTCCCAATGTATATAAAATATTCGGTCCTGGAAATCAATATGTAACAGTAGCTAAACAAATGGCCTCTCGCTATAAAACTGCTATCGATATGCCTGCAGGGCCAAGTGAACTATTAATAGTTGCTGACGAAACTGCAGATCCTGATTTTGTAGCTTCGGACCTTTTATCTCAAGCTGAACATGGTTCAGATAGTCAAGTAATACTTGTGACTACTAAAAAAAGTATTTTAGAAAATATAAAAGGAGCAATAAATGAACAGCTCCAAAACTTACCAAGGAAAAATATTGCAAAAAAAGCCCTGATAAATTCTAAAATGATTGTTTTGGAAAATGATGAAACGGCTGTTGCATTTATAAATTCTTACGGACCTGAACATTACATAATATGTGTTGAAAATGAGAATTATTATGTTGATAATGTTCGCAATGCAGGATCTGTTTTCATTGGTAAATACACACCGGAAAGTGCTGGCGATTATGCTTCTGGAACAAACCATACACTACCCACTAATGGTTATTCAAAACAATATAGCGGTGTCAACCTAGATAGTTTTACCAAGGCAATTACATTTCAGAAAATAAATAAACAAGGTATTCAAGATTTAGGGGAAAGCATTGAATTGATGGCTGCTGCTGAAGGTTTAGTAGGACACAAAAATGCAATAAGTTTAAGATTAAAGAAAATTAATAATGAAGTCTGACATTCAGCGTTTTTTTAGAAAAAGCTTATTAGAAATAAGTCCATATAAATCGGCTAGAGAGGAGTACATTGATGAAGGACGCGATATGATCTTGTTAGATGCTAATGAAAGTCCATTTTCTTCAACCACTAATCGTTATCCTGATCCTATGCAGTCTGACTTAAAAGAAGAAATTGCTTCATGGAAGAATGTTGAGTCAGATCAATTGTATTTGAGTAATGGGAGTGATGAATTTATTTCACAAATTATTCTTTCTTGTTGTGAGCCAGGAAGAGATCACATTATAACTCTTCCTCCCACATTTGGAATGTATAAGGTTTCAGCCCGTATTCATGGTGTTGAAGTAAAAGAAGTTCCTTTAAATCAGGACTTTCAATTAAACACATCCGCTATCTTAGAATCAGCAGACGAAAAATCAAAAATTATTTTTATCCCAACACCAAATAATCCAACTGCTAATAGCTTTGAATATATAGCGATAAAAAAAATAATTGAAGAATTTCCCGGTCTTGTTGTTGTTGATGAAGCATATATAGAGTTCACAGATAAGGAATCATTAATAAAATTATTGTCAAAATATTCAAATTTGATTATATGTCAAACATTTTCAAAAGCACAAGGGATGGCTGGAATAAGACTTGGAATGGCTTTTGCGCAAGCTGAGCTTATCAATTATATTAATAGGATCAAAGCACCTTACAACCTCAACTCACTTACAATTGATGCTGCTTTTAAAAGATTAAGAGAACAAGATCAAATAAGAAAAAATGTAAATTATTTGATAAGAGAAAGAAAGAGAATTGTAAAATTATTGAATGAAATAAGTTTTATTAAAAAGATTTATCCTTCTGATGCTAATTTTGTTTTGGTAGTAGTAGACAATAGTGATTTGAGGTATAAACAATTATTAGATCTCAATATTGTTGTTAGAAATGCATCTAAGAATTTAGCCTGTGAAAATACACTCCGAATCTCTATAGGCCTAGTGAAGGAAAATAATGCATTAATTACCGCTTTACACAAAATGGATAAACAATGAAAAAAATTCTTTTTATTGATCGTGATGGTACTTTAGCACTTGAGCCAAGTGACTATCAACTTGATTCTTTAGAAAAACTAATATTTTATCCTGAGGTATTTACGTACTTAGGGAAAATTGCTCAGGAAATGAATTTTGAATTGGTTATGGTTACAAATCAAGATGGATTAGGAACAAATAGTTTCCCTGAAAACACTTTCTTGCCAACGCATAATTTTCTTTTAAGGAGTTTAGAAAATGAAGGAGTAGTATTTGATGAAATACTTATAGATAAAAGTTTTCCTGAGGATAATTTACCTACCCGAAAGCCAAAAACAGGACTACTAAACAAATATTTGGATGCCAAAAAATATGATTTAAAAAATTCATTTGTAATTGGTGATCGTTTGACAGATATGGAACTAGCATTAAATCTTGGTTCAAAGGGAATATATCTGTTTAATAAAGATATGCCAGAATTAGACCAATTGACTCCGAAATTGAACGAAGTTATAGTACTTAAAACACCCGAATGGAAAGATATTTATTCGTATTTAAAGCTTGAGCAAAGGATAGTAAAGAAAAAAAGAACTACCCGAGAAACAAATATTGATATAATGCTCAACTTGGACGGAACTGGAAAAGGAAATATCAAAACCGGAATTCCTTTTTTTGATCACATGTTAGATCAATTAGCTCGACATGGAGGTATGGATATTGATTTAAACGTGAAGGGTGATTTGGATGTAGACGAACATCATACTATTGAGGATACTGCTATTGTTTTAGGTGAAGCATTCGCAACTGCTTTAGGAAATAAACTTGGAATTGAACGATACGGATTTTGTTTACCTATGGATGATTGTTTGGCACAAGTCGCTATTGATTTTGGTGGACGTAATTGGTTAGTTTGGGATGCAGAATTTAAAAGAGAGATGATTGGAAAAATGCCCTCAGAAATGTTTATGCACTTTTTCAAGTCTTTTAGTGATGGAGCTAAAGCAAATTTAAATATTAAAGCAGAAGGAGTTAACGAGCATCATAAGATTGAAGCAATTTTTAAAGCTTTTGCAAAAGCTATTAAGTCAGCAATTAAACGCGATCCTGAAAAAATGATTTTACCCTCCACTAAAGGAAGATTATAATGATTGCTATAATTGATTACGGTGCTGGAAATGTATGTAGTTTGCAATTTGCTCTAGAGCGCCTGGGTGTGAAATGTGAACTTACTTCAGATCCAAATGTGATTGGTTCGTCTGAAAAAGT
>CABYBK010000033.1 GCA_902517245.1 uncultured Bacteroidota bacterium
ACATTACTAATTGGAATTGGTAATGGGTGTACTGAGGCAGCCTGTAATCCAATGATTGCCGACGAATATGAAGGTAAAGAAATGAATACTTTATTGAACCGATTTCATATGTGGTTTCCTGGAGGGATTGTTCTTGGAAGTTTAGTATCCCTTTTGATGACTAGTCTTGAATTAGGGTGGCAGGCACAAATTTGGATTATTATGATCCCAACTTTAATATATGCCTATCTTTTTATGGGACAGAGTTTTCCTAGACCAAAAATGGAAGCGGTTACATCAATTGCTGAAAACTTTAAGGCTATGCTTTCTCCGATTTACCTATTCATATTGGGATGTATGGCACTCACGGCAATTTCAGAATTTGGACCTCAACAATGGACTAGCTTAATTTTAAGTAGTAGTGGTGCTCACCCCATGGTTATTCTTGCACTGATAACTGGATTAATGGCCATTGGACGTTATTTTGGGGGAGATATTGTGCACCGTTTTGACCAGACTGGGGTACTCTTGGGATCTGCATTACTTACTGCCGTAGGGATATTTTTATTTAGTACTCAAACTGGCGTTATGGTTTATATTGCTGCAATTTTCTTTGCTCTTGGAGTATGCTACTTTTGGCCTAATATGATTGGTTTTGTTGCTGAGAAAATTCCACTTAGTGGAGCTTTAGGAATGTCTATAGTTGGAGGAATGGGAATGTTTTCAACCTCTATTTTTCAGGCTATCATTGGTGGTTGGATCGATTCATCGACAGCTGAACAATCTGCCTTGGGATTAGAAGGAACTGCACTTGAATTAGCTGCTGGCCAGCAAACTTTGACATATATGATAAGTTTTCCTGGAATTTTAATCGTATTATTTACAATCTTATATTTTTGGCAACGCAACAAAAAAACTGTAGTTGAGTAAATGAAAAAATTTATTTAAAGCCACCTTTAGGATGGCTTTTTTTAATTCATAGAGCTCTCAATTTCTTCAATTTCGATTGGTATATTTTTCATAAGGTTGATTGGAGCTCCTGATTGTTGAATTACAACATCGTCTTCCAAACGAATGCCGAAACCCTCTTCAGGAATGTAAATTCCAGGTTCAACTGTAAACACCATGTTTTTTTCTATAGGTAAATGGAGAAGACCATAATCATGAGTATTTAATCCTAGATGATGAGAGGTCCCGTGCATAAAGTATTTTTTGTAAGCAGGATTTTCAGGCTTTTCATTTTGTATATCAGCTTTATCTAAAAGGCCTAAATTTAAAAGTTCGGAAGTCATCAACTTTCCAACTTCTCTATGGAATTCATCCCAAAGAATTCCAGGAATCAAAAGCTTTGTTGCTTCGTTTTTCACTTTTAAAACAGCATTATAAACTGATTTTTGACGTTTTGTAAAAGTTCCTGAAACAGGAAGAGTTCTTGTTAGATCTGCAGAATAATTTCCGTACTCAGCTGCTACATCTAATAAAACTAGTTCACCAGCCTTGCATTGCTGATTGTTGCTTGTGTAATGTAAAATATTAGCATTTGATCCTGAGGCAATAATTGGTTCGTATGCAAAACCTTTTGATCTATTTCTAATAAATTCATGAATCAATTCTGCCTCCAGTTCATATTCCCAAACTCCTGGTTTTAGAAACGACAGTAATCGACGTATCCCCTTTTCGGTAATGTCACAAGCAATTTGTAATTGCTTTATTTCTTCATCAGTCTTTACTGATCTCAATTGTTGTAGGATTGGATTGCTTTTTGCTGTTGAATGTGCAGGATATTGATTTTTGCACCACAGAATGAAACGATCTTCTCTAGTTTGGGTCTCTACTGCTTGCCTATAGTGTTCGTTGGTGTTGAAATAAAATGTTTCGCATTGGGTGCTTAATTTTTTAAATATTTTATTGAAATCTTCCAGCCAATAAATTGTTTGTATACCACTTATTTTTTCAGCTTGAATTTTAGAAAGTTTTGCTCCCTCCCAAATTGCTATATGTTGATCTGTTTTGCGGATAAAAAGTATTTCCCTGTGTTTTTCTTCTAAAGCATCCGGGAATAAAATAAGTATGCTTTCCTCTTGATCTATTCCTGAAAGATAAAAAATATCACGGTGCTGCTCAAAAGGTAAATTACTGTCTGCGCCTATAGGGTAGATGTCATTAGAATTAAAGATTGCTAAACTATTAGCATTTAAATTATTAGTAAAAGCCTGTCTTGTGTTACAGTAAAATGAACTTGGAAGAGCGTTATATTTCATAAAATTATTTTTACTAAGATAATGGTTTTTAAAATCCTTTATTGTTTAACTAAAGCGGAATATTTCCACCTATTTATCCAAATAACATTGAACAAAAATTAATCTTTTGGGAATCCACTATTTAAAAAGAATAAAAATTACAAAAAGCTAGTTGTCACTATAAGTTTATGCCTTAATTTTGTAAAATAAATGAAAATTTTATGACATTAATATCCTCATCAATAGGAAGAAAAGTAGCCATGGCACTTTCGGGGATTTTTCTAGTGGTGTTCTTAACGCAGCACTTTAGTATAAATTTATTATCAATATTCAGCAAATCGTTATTCAATCAAGTCTCTCATTTCATGGGTAACAATCCTATTGTTCAATTTATTCTCCAGCCTATATTAATTCTTGGAGTTCTTTTTCATTTTACAATGGGGTTTATCTTAGAATTACAAAATTCTAAATCACGTTCATCTAAATATTCAAGCTATAAAGGAAGAGCAAATGCTACGTGGATGTCTAGGAATATGATTTTATCTGGCATAGTAATACTCTCCTTTTTAGCACTTCACTTTTATGATTTTTGGGTTCCAGAAATGAATTATAAATATGTTGAGGTATTACCACTAGATGCTAACCGTTATTATGAAGAGTTAGTTCATAAATTTGAAAATCCAATTCGCGTTGGTATTTATGTTCTATCTTTCATATTTTTAAGTTTACATCTACTTCATGGATTTGCCTCCTCTTTTCAATCTGTTGGGGTTAATAATAAATATTCTAAAACAATAAAAAAAATTGCAACAGGGTTTTCTATAATAGTCCCTATTGGTTTCGTTTTTATTGCGTTATTCCATCATTTAAAATAAATTGTGTACCTTGCAGTGCACCTCAGATGAAAAAAATATTTTGTGTACCTTGAGCGCACCTCAAATAAGTGTAAATGAAAAAAGTAAAAATTAGATATCGCGAAAATTCAAATGGGACATCATCAATCCGTCTAAATTATTTTCATGGATATGAAATTGTTAAGGGTAAAAAAAAGGCTAAAAGATCAATTAAGACATTACCCTTCCATTTAGTTACAAATCCAGTAACAAAAGAAGACATTAAGCAAAACGAATCTTATAAAAAAGAAGCTCACAAAATAGCTGAAAGTTGGGAAAAATCACTATTACCCTCGGAAAGTTTCCTTAAAGATAATTCCTTTACAAAAAATACAATGTTTAAACTTGATTCCAAAATACCTGAGGGTCCTGTAACCCAAAAGTGGACAAATCATAAGGGTAAAATTAATTTAGTTAGCCCCGCTAATAAACGTCTTATTGATATAATAGTTGTAGGCACTGGTCTTGCCGGAGCTTCGGCTTCAGCTACACTTGCAGAATTAGGTTATAATGTCAAAACCTTCTGTTTCCAAGACTCACCGAGAAGAGCACATTCAATTGCAGCCCAAGGGGGGATTAATGCTGCAAAAAATTACCAAGGTGATGGAGATTCAACCTATCGTCTTTTTTATGATACCATTAAAGGAGGTGATTATCGCTCCCGTGAGGCTAATGTTCATAGACTTGCAGAAGTTTCCACTAATATTATTGATCAATGCGTTGCTCAAGGCGTACCATTTGCTCGAGACTACGGGGGACTTCTTGATAACCGATCATTTGGTGGAGTTTTAGTTTCGAGAACTTTTTATGCTAAAGGACAAACAGGTCAGCAATTATTATTAGGTGCTTATTCAGCCATGAATCGTCAAATAGGTAGAGGAAAAATTAAGATGTATAATCGTCACGAAATGATGGATATAGTGTTAGTTGACGGAAAAGCACGAGGAATTATTGCTAGAAATCTAGTAGATGGAAAGATTGAGAGACATGGAGCTCATGCTGTTGTAATTGCTTCAGGAGGCTACGGAAATGTATTTTTCCTATCTACTAATGCAATGGGAAGTAATGTTTCTGCTGGATGGAAAATTCATAAAAAGGGGGCATATTTTGCAAATCCCTGTTTTACTCAAATCCATCCAACTTGTATACCAGTTTCTGGAGATCATCAGTCAAAACTGACTTTAATGTCAGAATCTTTGCGAAATGATGGAAGAATTTGGGTTCCAAAAAATATAGAAGATTCTAAAGCAATAAGAGAAGGAAGATTAAAACCTACTGAAATTTTAGAAGAGAATCGAGATTATTATCTAGAGAGAAGATATCCTGCTTTTGGAAATCTTGTCCCTCGAGATGTTGCCTCACGAGCAGCAAAAGAGCGTTGTGATGCTGGGTTTGGTGTAAATAAGACTGGGGAAGCTGTTTATTTAGACTTCGCTTCTTCAATTATTCGATACGGAAAAGAGCAAGCCCATGTTAAGGGTCTAGATGAGAACGATTCTGTTTTAGTTAAAAAGTTAGGACAGGATGTTGTACGTGCAAAATATGGAAATCTTTTCCAGATGTATGAAAAAATTGTAGATCAAAACCCCTACGAAACTCCGATGATGATCTATCCAGCTGTACATTACACGATGGGAGGTGTATGGGTAGATTATAATTTAATGACAAGCATACCAGGTTGTTATGCTATTGGAGAAGCTAATTTTTCTGATCACGGAGCAAATCGATTAGGAGCATCAGCTTTAATGCAGGGTCTGGCGGATGGTTATTTTGTCCTACCATATACAATTGGAGATTATTTATCAGATGATATTCGAACAGGTCCAATAGATACCGAGCTTCCAGAGTTTGAAAAAGCCGAATCCACTGTGAAGGCACAATTAGAAGCATTTATTAGTAATAATGGCACTCAATCTGTAGATTATTACCATCGAAAGCTTGGAAAAATAATGTGGGATAAGTGCGGTATGTCACGTAACGAAAAAGGATTAAAAGATGCCATTATAGAAATTAAAGAATTACGTGAAGATTTTTACAAAAATGTGAACGTCCCTGGCAGAACTGATGAATTCAATGAGCAACTTGCAAAAGCAGGTCGAGTAGCAGATTTTCTGGAGTTGGGTGAATTATTTGCTAAAGATGCTTTGGAAAGGTCAGAATCTTGTGGTGGTCATTTCCGAGAGGAGTCACAAACACCTGAAGGAGAGGCACTTCGTGATGATGAAAATTTTACATTTGTTTCGGCATGGGAATTTAAAGGTGCACCCTCTAAAGCCAAGCTTCATAAGGAAGAATTAAAATACGAAGAGATTGAGGTAAAAACCAGATCTTATAAATAGAATCTAGATAAGAAGAACGAAGCATGAACTTGACACTAAAGGTTTGGCGACAAGCCAACAAATCTGCAAAAGGAAAAATTGAAACCTATCAAATTAAAGAAATATCTCCCGATATGTCTTTCTTAGAAATGATGGATGTTTTAAATGAACAACTTATGCTGGAGCAAATCGATCCTATTGCTTTTGATCATGACTGTCGAGAAGGAATTTGTGGTATGTGTTCAATGTTTATAAATGGAGAAGCTCACGGCCCTGATCGTTTGGTTACTACTTGCCAGTTGCATATGAGAAAATTTAAGGATGGAGACACAATTACTATTGAACCATTTAGAGCTAAAGCTTTTCCTGTAATTAAAGACTTAACAGTAGACCGATCTTCTTTCGATCGAGTGCAGCAAGCGGGAGGCTTTGTCTCGGTAAATACCTCAGGTAACACTCAAGATGCAAATGCCATCCCAATCGATAAGCATGACGCAGATAAGGCATTTGATGCTGCGACATGTATCGGTTGTGGCGCCTGTGTTGCTACTTGTAAAAATGCATCTGCAATGTTGTTTGTTTCTGCGAAAGTTTCTCAATACGCTCTTCTTCCTCAGGGGAAAGTTGAAGCTACAGATCGAGTCTTAAATATGGTTAAGCAAATGGACGAAGAAGGTTTTGGTAATTGCACAAATACTGGAGCGTGTGAGGTAGAGTGCCCTAAAGGAATTTCTCTAGAAAATATAGCACGTATGAATAGAGAGTATCTATTTGCTAGCTTAAAGGGATAGGTATATTCAAAATTTTATTTTACTGAACTAAAATTTATTTTCTGCTTTATAACAATTGCATCATTAAATACAAATGGTTTTGGCATCATTTTATCTGAACGTTTTTTTATATCAATCCAAGGATTATTCATCAAATCAAATGAATATTCCAAAAGTGTAAACTCAGGGATTACACCCTCAGAGACAGTATATGATACTTTTAACGAATCTAAACCAGAAACATAAAAAGTGAGTAGTCTATTTTTAGATTTTGAGAAAGATAAATTTTCTTTAACTGCTAATCCATTAAATGAAAGCTTTTCAAAAACTGTTTTTTTGTCCACATAAAGTCTTAGCACATTTGCTTTTTTATTTGCAGTCATTGTAAAACTTACTTTCCTTTGTTTACCAATAACCGTATCCAGAATTAAAGTATTTTGATAATGTGGAATTAATTTTAATGGTGCAACTGCTGCATATTTATAGCCCGAATTGTACTTACTGCCTGGAGCTGAAGCCAAGATTGAAGAAGCTTTTTTTGGTTTGCTTCCAATGTAATTTCTTGTCCATGAGTCCAATATAGAGTCATAGGTTAACCAATAAGCCTCATTGTTATCAAAATCTTGAAAATAAATAAGACTATTAGGTTTTTTTCTGTCTTTATTGAAGTCACTTTTAAAGTGAGCTTGAGTAAATAAAAAAGCAGAAAGAATAAAAAATCCTTTTGCTATTAAGTGAATTTTTTCAGAAAATTCTCTAAAAAACGATAATATCAAACCAAATACTAGCACTGTAAAAACTGTACTGATACTAATCATTTTTAATCCCAAACCAATTGGGAATGTTTGTATTAACGGGCAGAAAATAAATACTGCAGGTATGGCTATCAATAAATGAATTAGTGGATTGTTATTTTCATTTTTTAGCATTAACCAAAATGATAATAAGCTAAAGAAAAAGGGCAATATGAAATAGGCAGCTCCTTTGAGATAAAAAGCAATTATAATATTTATTGTAAGCCATACAAATAAGGGTGCAACAAAAAAGTTGACCGATGTTATATTTTTCTCAAAATTAGAATAAATATACCATGTTATTGCAACAGTAAGGGAGATAAAAAATGCTATATATGTATGCCCATTGTACGTAAAACCTTGCAGTATTTCATTGTAATGAGGATAAATTTTGAGTATAATTTGCCATCCATAAAAACCAATCAAAAATGATGCTAATAGAGCTAAAATGAATGGAATAAAACCTCTCAAAATTTGAGGTAGATTTAATTTCTTTTTCCTAAACCCAAAAAATATTAAACCACCAAACAGAAGAAATGCAATAGAAGTTGATGGCATTATCCAATTAAAAGGATAAGCTATCATTTTAACAAAAGGAAAATTCGTATAAACATAGTCCTCCTCACTTTTAATTTTATTAAGATCTGCCATTGAAAAATAATTCATAAGAGGAACTAAATAACTTCCCTGGTGTTGAAGAGAATTGTGATCTATTCGATTGATATTATCACCAGCTGTGTGGTAATCAAAATGATCATCAATAAAGGCAAAAAATAAACCATCAATATTTCCTTCTTTTCTAAAAATAGTTGAGTCTGTATCGTTTGGCAACATTTTATAAATACTATATAATAGTGAACTAGCTACAGGGAACCTGGGATTTGATTTAATAAAATTTTGAATTAAATTTTTATTACCCTGATTAGTTTCTACGATCATTGAGCTTGGACCACCACTTCCTCTAGCTTCAAAGTTAATGGCTAATCCAATATTTTTAGCCCACCGATGAGAACGAACGAATAGTTTTGCTCCAACAAGTCCAATTTCTTCTGCATCTGTAAATAAAATGATAATATCATTTTTGGGTTTTTCTCCACTTGCAATAAAAGCTCTAACAGATTCTAGAATAGTCACAACTCCACTTCCAGCATCACTAGCTCCAAATGAGGGAGTCAAGGCACTATCATAATGTGAAAATATAAGGAGTGCTTTTTGGGATTCATATCCTTTTATCTTTGCAATAATATTAATAGGTTGACTTAAAGTTTTTCTTTTTTCGTCAAATACATAACCTTTTTGTGTTTCAGGGGAAAGACCAAGATTTTTTAAGGATTTCATTAAAAATTCTCTAACATTTTTATTTTCTGGTGAGCCAACATAATGGGGAGTCTTTGATATTTCCCTCAAGGGGACTAAAGCTCTTTCAGTTGAGAATTCTGTTGTTGGGGTTTTTAGAGAAGATATCTTTTGAGGCATTAAACCACTAATGCTGTAATAAATTAGACCTAAAAGCAATAAAAAAGAAACTACATGTATGTTTTTCATTTTATCGGATCATATAACATGACAAATTATATTTGGTAAGCTTTAAACAGTTTTGTGAAGTGAAATAAGTTTATCCATAATATTTTTTTTGATAAGTTTATCAATATCCTCAAATTGACTTTTAATATCATTGATAAATTGTTTATTGGAAAGGACATAATGTCCACAAATTTTAATCAGATTCTCTTTTTGTTTGATTGGGTCGAAATCCTTTCCGACCCACTTTACCCATTTTTTAGAATTGTAACAGATTTCCCAATAACGATCGAAAAGTTGTTTTCTATTTTTGATTTGATTTAAATAAGTTTGAGTTTCGATTAAACCAAACTCGGGAGCAATATTTATCGAGTCTAAACCATTACGCATTTTGAGCCTAATGAGTTCCTCAGGGATGTAATCTCCATTATGTTCTTTTGATTTTAAGTTGTTTTTTTTAGCAACATTAACCATTTGTTTTAATCTTTTAAGATTAAAATTTCCAGTATTTTGATTTGATGAAAGTGAAGTTCCTGATTGAATTACTAAATATTTAATTTGTAAAAATGCCTCTTTTGATAGGTTATTTTTAAGATAATTTAATAATTTTTCTAGATCTGCAGGCTCGAATTTTCTGATAGCTTCTTCGGTTCCTACCTCAAATTTAATTTTAGGATTTTTTGAAAAACAAAATTTTATCATATCTAAAGTCCATCTTGACCCCTCATCAAAAGAAGAGTACTTTTTCCAAGGGTCAATGTGTATGTAGTCAAAATATTTACAATCATATTCTAAAGATAAATAACCATCATCCTCCTCTGCTCCTTGTCCGGGGCCACTGTGATCTCGCATTATAATAAGTTCACTAGAATATTTAGAAATATTTTCTGTAGTCCAATTATTTGAATAACCTCCTAAGTAATCAACTTGTCTTCTACTGGGTATTATTCCTACTTTTTTTGATGAAAAATCTTGAAATTCAATTATTGAATCAACCACATTTTTTGACATCGGACCTATAAAAAATCTTATATCCATTTGTTTTTATATATAATTTATGTATCAAGTTTAAAATATTTATTTAATATCAAATCATTATAGTAAGTATCTTTAAAATGATAACTAGTTTATAAAAAGACTAAGTTTATAGTAAAATTTTCTTTAAAATAAACACTTATAAATTGAATAAATTAAAGATAATGAAAATAATCATCGAAGAATTTTTCAATTAAATAGATATGATTTCTAAACTAAATATTGTAGCTATTCAGACCTCTATTTTCTGGGAAAATGCTTCGAAGAATAAGCATTTTATAGATCAAAAGCTAAGAAAATTAGAAACGAAAGTAGATATTGTTATACTTCCTGAAATGTTTACAACAGGATTCACAATGAAATCTGAGAAAGTCGCAGAAGATATGCATGGTCCTACCATTCAGTGGATGCAAGATTGGGCAGAAAAATTAGGAATTCTCCTTGGTGGTAGTCTTGTTATCAGATCCAAAGGGAAGATTTATAATCGTTTTGTAATGGTTGGAAATAATGGAGTTATTGTTCACTATGACAAACGTCACACCTTCACTTTGGCAGGGGAGGATAAATTTTATGCCAATGGGACTAATTCTGGTTTATTTAGATATAAGGGATGGAAAATTTGTTTGAGAATTTGTTATGATTTACGTTTTCCTGTATGGTCTCGCAATACTAAAAATTATGATTTATTAATATATGTGGCTAACTGGCCTGCCGAAAGAATAAATGCTTGGGACATTCTCCTTCAGGCACGTGCTATTGAGAATATGTGTTATGTTGTAGGCGTAAATCGAGTAGGTACTGATCATAATGAATTAGTTTATCCTGGTCATAGCGCTATTTATGATCCCTTAGGGGAGGTACTCGCTGGAGGAATATCTAGCGAGGAAGAAAATTTTAAAGCTGAGTTGAACTTTCTTGAACTTCAAGAACTTCGGAAGAAGTTGAACTTTTTGGGAGATCGGGATAATTTTGACTTGTATTAAACGTCTCGTTAATATCCCAATTAGCTCTTACATCAATTTCTTTCCAAAAGTAAATTACTTTTTCAGGTTGAATTTTTTTTAAATAATTCCCAGTATCCCACTCTCTGTTTTTATTTTTATCTTCAATTAATCGAATGGTGTATTTTCCAGATTTTAGTAGTTCAAAGGCATAATTGTTTCCTGGAATTGGTCTGTCATACCTTTTAACTAATTTTTTATTTTCAATTAGTTCAATGATAAATGGGAAGGGAGATTCATGCTGAACTCTCAAGTAGATGTTTCCGTAATCTTCAATTTTCTTGGTTGAAGTCCTAAAATTTAATGTATCGTGGGTTCTACCCCAAAAATCTTTCAGTGCATTAGGTAGAAGTGTTACATTGTAGCGGTCACTTGGTAAGACTTCAAAATCAACTTCAATTCTATCATAGTTTTCAAGGACTTTAAGTGTTCCTGGTACTGGGAGTGTGTCAATGTTAGTAATCATCAATTTACTAGAATCAACATTAGTTATTGGAAGGTTGCTTTCTAATTCCAGCTTGTTTTTTAGTCCTAAACTTCCAGTAGTATATTTCTTAATTACAAGAGAGTCTTTTACAGGATCTTTTAAAAATGCTGTTTTTATTCGAATTGTATCTTGAATTTCTAATTCAAACTTTATTGAATCTAAAGTAGATCCTCTAAACCAATAATCTAGAGTATCGGTTTTTCTGCTTTTAGTTACCAAAGATTCAAAAGCTTCAGAAACATTACTTATCATCTTATAAGATTCATCATTATATTCACCATAGTATGCCAGTTTAACGTGGTGATCATTAATAAAATATGGTTTGTCCCATTCAAAATTTGTTTTTTCTTTAAAAAGACGAAGATTAATAATACTGTCTTTAGGTAGTTCAATTAATCGATTAAAAAAACCAATTTTATCAATATTTTGATCAAAAAAATAATTTCCAGCTTTATCTTCAAGGGCTATTAAAGCATATTTTCCAGCTCTTAAATTTTGAAATCTATAAATGGTGGTATCTAAAGTACTTGTTACATAAAGCGGCTTTTTGGTATAAATAGTAGAGTCATTGTAAGTACTATCAACTGGGTAAAGTTGAAGAGAAATAAAAGGCTCTATTTCCTTTTCAAAAGCATCTAAAATTTTACCTCTTATGTAAAGAGAATCTATTGTTTCACCCGTAGAAAGCGTGTAAGTAAGATAAGATGTAGGATTAGATTCATTAAAGTCTATAATACTTTCACCAAAATTAAAAGTATATGTGGTATTTTCCATAAGACTATCTTTTAGCTCCAAAGTGATTTTTTTTGAAGCTCCAGTAGTTGGAGAAACTTTATATTGAGAAGAATTTAGTGGTGGAGAAATAATAAGTTGTTTACTAACATCCTTAAGGCTTACATATTCATCAAAAGTCAGTGTAAATCCTTCTTTATCAAAAAAGGTAGTATTCAATTTTGGTGATGCATTTATTAATTTAGGTGGAAGGGAGTCCTTAGGACCACCAGTAGGAGAAACACGTTTAGCACACCTTAATGTAATCAAAAAAAGTAATGACAAAAGAATAAGATACTTTCTATTTTTCATTTTATAAATTCATTACAAAATAACATAATAATCTAATGACTACCTACTAGCGCTTTAGAGTATACTAAATATTGTATAGGTATTTTTTTTAAATCCATCCTTCAAGCACTAAATTATAACCAAAAAGGACTATTTTTGGCCCATGGCAAAACAACCAGATCAATTTAAGAAAGTAATTTCCCATGCAAAAGAGTATGGTTTTGTGTTTCCATCTAGTGAGATTTATGATGGACTTAGCGCTGTATATGATTATGCTCAAAATGGAGTTACTTTAAAAAATAATATTCGTGAGTATTGGTGGAAGTCCATGGTACAATTAAACGAGAATATTGTTGGCATTGATGCAGCAATATTTATGCATCCTACTACATGGAAAGCTTCTGGTCATGTTGATGCTTTTAATGATCCACTAATTGATAACAAGGTTTCTAAAAAAAGATACCGTGCTGATGTACTAGTTGAGGATTATATTGCTAAAATTGAATCTAAAATTGATAAGGAAATACTAAAAGCTGCTAAGCGTTTTGGAGAAAGTTTTGATCCTAAACAGTATAAAAATACTAATCCAAGAGTTTTGGGTTATCAAGAAAAAAATAATACTATATCAAAACGATTGGCAAATTCTTTAAAAAATGATGATTTAGTTGATTTAAAGGCATTGATTGAAGAGCTCGAAATTACCTGTCCTGAATCTGGCTCAAAAGACTGGACAGAAGTAAAACAATTTAATTTAATGTTTGGGACCAAGTTAGGTGCCTCTGCAGAATCTGCTATGGATTTATATTTACGTCCCGAGACAGCACAAGGCATTTTTGTAAATTTTTTAAATGTTCAAAAAACAGGAAGGATGAAGCTTCCATTTGGTATAGCACAAACTGGAAAGGCTTTTCGAAATGAGATTGTTGCTCGACAGTTTATTTTCAGAATGCGTGAGTTTGAACAAATGGAAATGCAATTTTTTATTCCTCCTGGAACCCAAAAAGAGTGGTATGATCATTGGAAAAAAACACGATTAAAATGGCACTTAGCCCTTGGAATGGGTGAGGAAAATTATCGATTCCATGATCATGAGAAACTTGCCCATTATGCTGATGCAGCAACCGATATTGAATTTCGTTTTCCTTTCGGGTTTAAGGAGTTAGAGGGCATTCATTCTAGAACTGATTTTGATCTTTCTAGTCATGAAAAATATACGGGAAAAAAACTTCAATACTTTGATCCAGAAAGAAATGAAAACTATGTACCATATGTTGTTGAAACTTCAATTGGTTTGGATCGAATGTTTTTAGCTGTTTTTTTCAAAAGCTTTAAAAGATCAAACCTTAGAAGACGGAACCACTCGAACCTTTTTAGATTTTCCACCTGCTTTGGCACCGATAAAAGTCGCAGTTTTACCATTAGTTAAAAAAGATGGTCTACCTGAACTTGCAAGGAAAATTTTAGAAGAATTAAAGTGGGATCTTGCAACGACCTATGATGAAAAAGATGCAGTAGGAAGACGATATAGAAGACAAGACGCCTTGGGGACACCCTATTGTCTTACAATTGATCATAAAAGCCTTGAAGATCAAACAATAACTTTAAGAGATCGGAACTCTATGAAACAAGAACGTCTTGCTATAGGGTCCATTAAGAAATTACTTCTTGAAAGGGTTTCTATTTCTAATCTCTTAAAATCTATTTAAAACTTCATATTTCTCAGATAGTATGATGATCTAAATACTAAAGATTGTTTTATTGTATTTTGAAGTTAGTAGAACTTTAAATAAATAATGGGATTTTTTATCTTCACAAAAAATATATATTGAAAATACTATCATACAATGTTAATGGCATAAGAGCAGCACTAAAAAAAGGTTTTACAAACTGGCTAGATAGTACTAATGCAGATGTGATTTGTTTACAAGAAACCAAGGCATTAGAGGAACAAGTAGATACTGATGAAATAAAGGATATTGGGTATAACCTTTATTGGTTTTCTGCGAATAAAAAAGGGTATAGTGGAGTTGCTATTTTCACAAAGCTTAATCCCCAAAAAGTTTCTTACGGAAGTGGAATAAAACATATTGATTTTGAAGGTCGGATTATTCGTGTTGATTTTGAAAATGTTTCTATTATGAGTCTTTATCTTCCATCAGGAACTAACATTGATCGATTGGAATATAAATTTAGATTTATGGCTGACTTTTATAGCTATATTGATGAATTAAAGAAAGAAATTCCCAATCTTGTAATATGCGGAGATTACAATATCTGTCATCAGGCCATTGATATACATGACCCTATTCGCAACAAAAATGTTTCTGGTTTTTTACCAAAAGAAAGAAAATGGTTAGATAATTTTCTAAAATTAGGGTTTATAGATTCCTTTAGATATTTAAATTCAGAGCCTAATAATTACAGTTGGTGGAGTTATCGCGCTAACTCAAGAATTAACAACAAAGGATGGCGTATCGATTATGCTTTAGTAAGTAAAACACTTAAAGATAATATTTCTAGATCCTTCATATTAAACGAAGCGAAACATTCTGATCATTGCCCGGTTGGGTTAGAACTAAAATTTTAATATGAAATATTATATTTTATTTATTGTTTTTTTCTTTTGTTCAAGCTGTGTTACAACAAAAGTTTTTAACGACTTAGAGGTTCGTTATTATGAAATGAAAACTCAAAGCAATGCATTGAAAAACTCAAAAGATTCAATTCAAAAGTCTTGGGTTAAGCTAAATGAAAAATGGAATGAGACTAAATTATATCTTAAACGTTCTAGAGATAGTATAAATATTGGATTAAATGAAATAAAAATATTACAGGACGAGTATTTTTTATTGAAAGAAAATAGCGATCAAAAAATTAAAGAAAACATTGAAAAGAATAATTCTTTGATAAAAGAAATAGCGATCAAAGAAACAGAACTTCAATCTCGATTAGATCGAGTAAATGAGTTAGAGAAAATGATTAATGAACAAAAGACTTCTTTAAATCAGCTAAAGGAAAGTCTTTCAGATGCCCTATTGAATTTCGAAGGAAAAGGTCTTACTGTCAAACAGCGTAATGGAAAAGTTTATATTTCTATGGAAAATAAACTTTTATTTAAGTCTGGAAAATGGGAAATTGAAATGGAAGGTAAAAAGGCCCTTACCCAACTTTCAAGAGTACTGGAAAAAAATCCTGATATCTCCATATTAATTGAAGGGCATACAGATAATGTTCCATTTACTTCAATAGGAGATGTAGAATCAAATTGGGATCTATCCACTAAAAGAGCGACTGCAGTTGTTAAAATATTACTAAAAAACAATCAAATTCTACCCCAAAACCTTACTGCAGCTGGACGAAGTGAATATTTACCTATAGCTCCTAACAGTTCTAAGGAGGGACGTGCGTCTAACAGGAGGATTGAAGTTATACTTAGTCCTTCACTTGAGAAAATAACTAAACTTTTAGAAATAAATAATTAAAGATGGAGTATAATTTATTGCCTGGAACCGATATAAAGGTTAGCAAGATATGTCTAGGTACCATGACATGGGGAAGGCAGAACACAGAAATTGAGGGCCACAATCAAATGGATTTTGCTTTAGAACACGGGGTAAACTTTTTTGATACTGCCGAGCTATATCCTATTCCGCCAAGAGAAAATGAGCAAGGAGATACCGAAAGATTTATAGGAAGTTGGTTTAAAAAAAGTGGAAATCGATCAAAGATCATTTTAGCTTCCAAAATTGCAGGACCGTCATCTTTCACTCAGCATATTAGAAAAGATAAAAGCTATTCTAAAAAATCTATCGATAATGCTGTAGAAAATAATTTGAAGCGTCTACAAACAGACTACATGGATCTCTACCAAATACATTGGCCAGAACGAAATACAAATTTTTTTGGAAAAAGGGGCTATAATTATAAAAATGGAGAGGTTTGGGAGGAAAATTTTGAGGTTATTTTAGATGCTCTTAAAGAACATACCAAAAAAGGAAATATTCGCTACATCGGCATATCTAATGAGACACCATGGGGAACTATGCGATATCTTAGAGCCTCTGAAAATGATCGCCCAAGGGTAAGGACTATTCAAAATCCTTATTCACTCCTTAACCGAACTTTTGAAGTGGGAAATTCTGAAATATGTCACCGAGAAGACTTTGGACTTTTGGCTTATTCTCCTCTAGCCTTTGGGGTTTTATCAGGAAAATATCGTGGAGGGAAAAAACCTGAAAATGCAAGGCTAACTCTATTTCCAAATTATGATAGATATAGTTCTGACCCTTGTAAAAAAGCTGTTGAAGCTTATTATACTTTAGCAGAAAAAAATGGGTTAACTCTGACACAATTATCCCTTGCTTTTGTAAACGATCGACCTTTTGTAACCAGTAATATTATTGGGGCAACAACTATTTCTCAACTTAGAGAGAATATTGAAACAGCATCTATTAAGCTTAGTGATGAAATACTTGAAGAAATTAATATTATTCATGAGTCTATTCCAAATCCTTCAACCTAATATATTTATGGAATAGCATCAATCAATTTTTTTGTGTAAGCATTTTTCGGATTTTTATAAAGTTTATCTGCTTCTTGTAATTCTACAAGTGACCCATTTTGCATCACCATTATTCTATCTGACATATATTTAACCACAGCTAAGTCGTGTGAAATAAAAATATAACTAAGGCCTAAGTCTCGCTTAAGGTCATTTAAAAGATTCAGAACTTGAGCTTGTACAGAAATATCAAGGGCAGCTACTGATTCATCACAGATCAAAACTTTTGGCTCCACAGCTAGTGCTCTAGCTATAACAACACGTTGACATTGTCCACCTGAAAGTTCGTGGGGATATCTATTTCTATATTCTGAATCTAAGTCAACCTTTGATAAAAGCTCAATGACTCTCTGCGAATAATCTATATTAGATTTTGATGAATGAACAAAAAGGACTTCTTCCAAAGCTCTTCCAACAGTTTTATATGGATGTAATGCAGAATAAGGGTCCTGAAAAATTAATTGAACATCTTTTCTTAATCGATCAATACGATTTTTGTTATTAAAAGCAACTTTTACCCCTTGCCAGAAAAATTCTCCCGATGTGGCTGGATCTAAATAGACTAGTGTTTTAGCCAGAGTTGATTTACCACAACCCGATTCACCTACTAGACCTAAAGTTTCTCCTGGGTAAAGTGAAAACGAAGTTTGGTGCAAAACTTTAAAACTACTTTTCCCCCTAAACCAATTATTATTAAAATAATTTTTCTCAAAATCTTTGATTTCAATTAAAGGTTTTTGAGCATAAATTTCATTATGTTTTTCTAACCTTTTTGATAATGAAGTTTTTTTGGGTTTAAACATGCTATTTGAGTAGTCTTTAATTGTTGGTAATCGTTCTAAACGAACTCCAATTTCAGGACGAGCAAACATTAAGCCTTTTGTGTAATTATGTTTTGGATTTTGAAATAAAACTTTTGAATTTTCTGATTCTACAATACGTCCTTCATGCATAACCAAAACTCGATCTGCCAATTGTTTTACAATAGCAAGATTGTGAGAAATGAATAAGATACTCATTTCATATTTTTTTTGAAGAGATTTAAGCAACTCCATAATTTCTTTTTGAACAGTCACATCTAATGCAGTAGTCGGTTCATCAGCAATCAAAAGCTTTGGATTACATAGTAATGCCATTGCAATCATAACACGCTGTTTTTGGCCTCCACTTAATTCATGAGGGTATGATTTTAAAATACGCTTATAATCATTCAATTGAACATCTCTTAGGCATTGTTTAACTAGCTCTTCTTTCTGTTTTATTTTTAATTGTCGATGAATTTGAAGCACTTCAAAGAGTTGTTTTCCACATCTTATGCTAGGATTTAGACTGGACTGAGGTTCCTGAAAAACTATACCAAGAGTATTCCCTCGGTTTTTTTGCCAATCTTTGGAATTAAAAGTCATGAGATTTTGATTGTCAAAAATCATTTGTGTTGCATTAATTATAG
>CABYBK010000034.1 GCA_902517245.1 uncultured Bacteroidota bacterium
AGTGCAGGATATCAGTTACTGTATTCCTTTGATAAATCGAAAAGAAGCCAGATTAAAAACGGAGAAATTTTTGTCCGTGAACAAATAACTAATGTTGTTAAACTATTGAATCAAAAAGACTATTTAGGCCTAGAAAACAGATCTAGACACCTCGCTAACTTAAAGTTCTTTTACAGTATTAATAAGTCCAAACTAAGAATAAACCTCAGGTTTATTTATCGAAGTAGATTTGCAGAATTTGATACAAATGGAAATGGATTAATTGATAATTATGATAGTAGTTTCATAGAAGGATTCGTAACTACAAATTTATCAGCCACTAAGACATTTTTTAAAAAATTCGATTTTCAAGTTGGTTTATCAAACAACTTAATTGATTATACGGACCAAAACACCCCAAAAATTCCTGGTTTTTTGGGATTTGTAAAATTAAACTACAGGATTTAATAATTAAACACAATAAAAAATGAAAACCATAAACAAAACTATAAACATCAAAATAATTTTAATCTTAATATTTTTTATTTCATGTAATAGAGAGGAAGAACTTGAAGAAGTAATCCTACTAGATCCAGTAATAACTAATCAAATAGTTAATTTTGCCGCTCCACAAACTGGAGGAATGGGTCAGCCCATAGGTGGTGAATTCTCCAAATTTGATTTTAAAACTGGAATGAAAACTACAAGTGAAACAGATTGGGATATTGCTTTCAGAGGCACAACAATTGCCGTAAATGGTGGTGCTGCGACTGGGACTGCTGACGAACCAGTTCGAAATGGTAATGCTGGAGCTTCAATTGTTTCAGGCTTGTTTGCTGAAGTTACAAATGCTGATAATTTAACTTTCACACAAGACGCCGATGGAGCATTTGCCATTCCAACAGGAAGTGATAATGGTTGGTATAACTATAGCTTTCAGACAAATGTTGTTTCTCCAATTCCAGGTAAAATTTTGGTGTTTAGAACTCATGATGGTAAATATGCAAAAGTTGAAATTTTAAGCTACTACCTTGATCAGGATAGTTCTAATCCAAGAGGTGGAAGAAATTATACATTTAATTTTGTGTATAATCCAAATCAAGGTGAAACATCATTTCAATAAATATTGTTAAACTTACTCGTATTTGATATAAAAAAGAAACTTAGTATCTTGCGAGTCCTAAAAATTTAAAAATGAGAAACATAAAACAAAATATTACATATTTATTGCTTAGCTTTTGTATGTTATTTAGTGGTTATACTTTTTCACAACAAATATCTGGAACTGTCCAGGATGAGGAGTCAAATCCGATTCCAGGGGTTACAATTGTTGTAGAGGGTAGTGATAATGGAACCACATCTGACTTCGATGGAAACTTTTCTATCGATGCTAATACAGGAGATATTCTAACTTTTTCCTTCATCGGATTTGAAACTATTACAGTACCAGCATCTAGTGATCAAATGTCAATTGTAATGAATACTGAAGATACAATTTTGGATGAAGTAGTCATTACAGGACTCGGTACTAGTGTCAAAAGAAGAAATCTTGCCAATGCTGTTGCTACTGTATCGAATGAGGAATTAGTAGGAAAAACAAATCAGGGAACTGTTGATGGAGCACTCTATGGAAAAATTCCTGGTGTTAATATTACATCATCTTCAGGTGCACCTGGAGGGGGTTTTGCATTAAGATTAAGAGGTATATCTTCGATTAATGGAAACAACCAACCATTATTTATTTTAGACGGTGTTTACCTTAATAATAATGAAATTCCCTCTGGACTCAGATTTGCTTCTGGTGCAAATAGAGGGAGTGAAGAAAATGCTCCAAATAGAATTGCAGATCTTGACCCAAATGATATTGAAAATATAGAAGTCCTTAAAGGTGCTTCCGCTGCCGCAATATATGGAACAAGAGCAAATGCAGGTGTTATTATTATAACAACTAAAAAAGGTAAAGCTGGAGAAACAAAAGTTAGTCTGACACAAAACATTGGATTCGCTGAAATGTCAAATAGATTAGGCATGAGAGATTGGACTGCATCGAGTGTTGAAGCAGCTTTTGGAGCTTCTGAAGTAACTAAATACAACAATGCCATAAATACTTTTGGTCTTATTGATTATGAAGATGAGGTATATGGTAATAAAGGTATCATTTCTGACTCTAAATTGAGTATTTCTGGGGGAAATGACAAAACCCAATTTTATGTTGGTGCATCTTACAGAGATGAGGAGGGTATTATAAAATATACTGGATTCGATAGATTCTCAATAAGAGCAAACATTGATCACAAAATTTCAAATACATTTGAATTATCATCATCATCTAACTTTATTCAAGGACAATCAAGAAGAAGTTTTACAGGTAATGAAAATGAAGGTGGTCTAAGTTATGGTTATACTTTAGCCTTTACAAGACCATGGATTAATTTGTATCCTGACACATCAGGAAACTACCCAAACAACCCAAATTATGCGGGTAATCCATTATTTGTAAGAGACAAGGCAAGAAATGATGATGACAATAATAGGCTGATTCAAAGCTTAAAATTAACCACAAAAATAATTGACAGTGGAAAAGATCAATTAAGAATGATTTGGAGCGGAGGTTTAGATTTCTTAGCAAATGAAACTTACATTTATGTCCCAGAGATTCACCAAGCACAAAACGGAGGAGATAACGGATTCATTGGTGTGGGAAAAAATAATTTTAAAAATTATAACCTTTTAGGTCTTGGTGTTTGGAACAGGGATGCACTTGACGGAGCACTAGCATTAACAACACAAGGAGGTGTTTCTTATTTAAAAAGAGATGCAGATGTGGTTTTTAATCAAGCAACGCAATTGATTCCGGGGCAAACTACTCTAGGTCAGGGCTCTGCTCAGGCAATAAGTCAAACTCAATCAGAGATCGAGGAATTTGGTTATTTTGGTCAGATAGAAGGTAATTATAAAGATCAATTTATAGCAACCGTTGGATATAGGGCTGATAAATCTTCATTAAATGGAGACCCTAATAAATTTTATGGATTTCCAAAAGCATCCTTAGCTGTTAATATTCACAATTTTGGTGATATGAACACAGGGGCAATAGATCAAATTAAACTTAGAGCAGCTTACGGTGAAACTGGTTCATCAGCTTCATTTGGTTCAATATTTACAAGTTTGAATTCAGTTGCTATTGGTGGTGTAGGAGGATCAACTATTGCTTCATTAAGAGGTGATGCGAACATTGAGCCTGAAACTTCACAAGAGTTAGAAGTTGGTTTAGATTTGAGGTTTATTCAAAAGATTGGATTAGAGCTTTCTTATTATAATAGAAATGTTAAGGACTTGATTTTAAGTAGATCTTTACCTACTTCAAGTGGTTTTTCTAGAGAGACTACAAACCTTGCTGATCTTGAAAACAGAGGTGTTGAAGTTGGAATAAATATAGATGCATTTGATAATGATAGATTTAGCTGGAATAGTGGAATTCAATTTTGGTTAAATAGATCAGAGGTTACTAGGTTAGAAGTACCTGCTTTCCCTCAACCAGGTGCTGGTTTTGGTCTTGGTTTAGGAACCTTTTATATTCAAGAGGGACAGCCTGTAACTCAATTAGCCGGAAATATTAATGGCGTACCTACACAGATTGGGAATGTAGAACCAGATTTCCAAGTTTCATTTAATAATAACTTTACTATTTCCCAAAATTTAGAAATTGGATTTTTGATTCATTGGAAAGAAGGTGGTGAGAATATTAATTTATCTAAACTACTTACTGACCTTGGAGGAATAACCGCTGATCTTGATACACCAGAAGGACAGACTAGAGCTTCTTTGGGATTTGTTCCTGAGCGTTTTATCGAACCTGCAGCATACATGAGACTAAGAGAAGCAGCAATATATTATACACTTCCAAAAAATACTTTTACATGGTTATCTGAAGATATATCAAATGTAAGATTAGGATTAACAGGTAGAAATCTACTTACAATAACCGATTATTCAAGTTATGATCCTGAAACTTCGGTTAATGGTGGTTCTGGCTTATCGAGTGGTATTGAAGTTACACCCTATCCAAATTCAAGGCAGTATTTATTCAGTTTAAACGTAAACTTTTAATATTTAAAACATGAAAAATTTTAAATTCACATATAGAAACACTATTGTCATTTTAATAATGACAATATTAACATTTACTTTATCATGTACATTTGATGAAGAATTTGACCCTAATAGACCAAGTTTAGAAGGTGTGCTAACGGACGCTTCAGTAAATCAACTTAACAACCTAGTTGTTGGTGTTGAATCTGGAATGAGAGGTGGTGTTGCAGGACAAACAACACATACAGGTACGATGGCTCGAGAATTATATAAATTTGATGCTGATCCACGGAATACAGGAGATCTCTTAGGTGCAAATGGAGCTTCTCTCGATAATAACTCATTTTATTCGACAAGTGTTTGGGCGTCTAAATATCGAACTATCAAAAATGCAAATATATTATTAGAAGCATTAGATAACACAACTTCTGTAGGTCTTCAGGATGCAGCTGGATATAGAGGCTTTGCGAAAACAGTTATTGCACATCAGTTAATAATGTTAATCAAGTCTTATGGTTCCGCAAGAGTAAATGTGAGTGATCCATCAAATCCAGGACCTATTCTTGGAGAAAGTGATGTTTTATCTCAAGCTGCAGCAATTTTAGATGAAGCACTTAATGATCTTAGTTCTGCTGGAAGTAGTTTTTCATTTCCACTTGCAGGTTTTGATGGTTTTGACACACCAAGCACTTTCTCTCAATTCAACAGAGCAGTAAAAGCTGTTGCACTTGTTTATTCTGGGAATAAGAGCGGTGCTTTAACTGCTTTAAACTCTTCGTTCTTTAACTTAAATGGAGACTTGAAAACAGGACCAAAACATGTATTTAGCTTATCAGCTGGTGATTTTGTAAATGGTTTATATAAAATTATTGACAATAATGGGGATCAAATCATTGTTCACAATAGCTTTATTGCAGATGCTGAATCTGGGGATAAAAGAGTTGAAAATAAGACAATAGCTAGATCAGATGCAACTACTCAAGATGGTTTAAATGGAACTCATCAGACGAGACTCTATGCTTCAAATATTTCTCCAATAGATATAATTAGAAACGAAGAATTAGTTCTTCTTTATGCCGAAGCAAATATACCTTCAAACTCTTCAGAGGCTATTAAAGCTTTGAATGTGGTTAGGAATGCAGCTGGCCTTTCAGATTATAATGGATCGGTTTCAGAATCTGCACTAGTTGATGAATTATTAAAACAAAGACGATATTCTTTTTGGTGTGAAAATCATAGAATGTATGACTTGAGAAGATATGGAAAGTCGTCTTCTCTTCCTATAGATCGTCCTGGTGATCAGGTTTTTAATATTATTCCAGTACCTCTTACTGAGAATGAATAATTAGTAAATATTAATACCAATAAAGGTCGAGTTTTAACTCGACCTTGTTGTTTAAATTAAAATGTGATGTTTAAAAAAATATTGTTTTTGTTATCGTTAGTTACCATATCCTGTGGTCAAAACTTAGATTCAACAAATAAATATCTCGATTATTCTTCTAGAGATGATAAACTATCGGGTGGAGTTAAAATGATTGAAATTGAAACACCTTCCGGAAAATTCAATGTTTGGACTAAAAGAGTTGGAAATAATCCGACAAAAAAAGTACTTCTTCTTCATGGAGGTCCTGGAGCTAATCATGAATATTTCCAGGCAATTGATTCATATTTTCCGAAAGAGTCGATAGAATACTATTATTATGATCAATTGGGCTCATCATTCAGTGATAAACCAAAAGATCAATCGCTATGGACAATTGACAGATTTGTTGATGAGGTTGAACAAGTTCGCTTGGCATTGGGCCTAGACGAAAATAACTTTATCATTCTTGGTCACTCATGGGGAGGCATTTTAGGCTTAGAATATGCTCTTAAGCACCAAAATAGAATGAAAGCATTAATAATATCAAATATGGTTCCGTCAATACCTGATTATATAAAATACGCTAATGATGTACTTGCTCCTAAGCTAGATCCATTTGTGTTAAAAAAAATTAGAGAATATGAAAATGCTGGTGATTATACAAATAACGAGTATTTAGGGCTTATTGAAGAACATTATTATCCTAAGCATGTACTGAGAATGCCATTAGAAGAATGGCCAAATCCTGTTACTAGAAGTTTGGCTGGTTTAAATTATGATATATATCTAAAAATGCAAGGGCCAAGTGAATTCGGTGTTGTTGGAGATGCCCTACTAAAAGAATGGGATAGGAAAAATGATCTTAAAAATCTAAAAATACCTGTATTAACAATAGGAGGGCAACATGATACAATGGATCCTAAACAAATGGAATGGATGAGTACTGAAGTTCAAAATGGGACCTATTTACATTGTCCAAACGGGAGTCATTGGAGTATGTATGATGATCAGGAAACCTACTTTAATGGTGTTACAGAATATATTAATTCTTTGCCTTAAGTCTGTATCACCATTCCCAAATAACAATATCTCCTGGGTTTTTGTTGAGTTTTAAATTTCCAATTTTTTTAAAGCCACACCTTTCGTGAGCTTTTTTTGATCTATTGTTTTGGCTATCTATAGCAGTTATACAATAACGATAGCTTGAGTATGTTTCTCTAAATAGAGAATATAACTTCTCAACATATCCCATACCGCGGTAATTCTCATCTATACAAAGTTGGCCTACTACAATATAACTTTGATTCCCAATTAATTGGTTATTATAAATCTGTTTATTGAAAATGGTAAATAAAGAATTTAACAAAAAATGATTTTTTGCAACCCCAGGTGTCACAGCTAATGCATAACCAATAACCCTTTTTTGTTTTAAAATAATTGCTGGACTTTTTTGGTTTATTTCTTTTAAATAGGACAAAGTATATTTCGCTGTTAAAAATCCTTCTTCAATACTTTTATTAATGGATAAATTCTCTCTTAAATTTTGGTTTTGTAGCTTTTTAATTTGAATTAATTCAGATTCAGTAGAAGCTAATTTGAGATTTATAGAACTCATAATATGATTAAAGGAAAAATAAAGAAACTCTAAATATCTTTTTTCCAGAAAGCGATTCCTCCGGCTTGTTTCCCAATCTCAACCTTATCAACTAAAATTTGATTTTCAAGGTCTATTACATCAACAATACCTGGTTCGCCACCAACACCCTCAACAGATATAAAAGCATATTTACTATCACTGGAAATGGCAACACCATGAGGAACAGAATTTGAATTATCAAAAGTTTTGATTAAATCTCCGCTCTTAAGTTCCCATACTGCAGTTTTTGCAACACTTTTCAAAGTAGCAACCATATATTTACCGTCAGGAGAAATTTCTACATTATAAGGACCTTTTTCTGTTTTTATTCTTTTAGAAATATCCCATTTATCAATGTCAACTTCAATGATTTCGTCTGATCCATTTCCAGCTACATATAAAACATCTTGATTAGGATGTGGAATAACCCAAGTAGGTTTAACAGTTGAGTGTTTCATTTCACCCATTTTCATATTATTATGATTCATTTTTGAATGATCTTCAAGATCCAGTTTTCTTGAAATTTTTAGTGATAATGCATCAATTTCATATAATTCTCCAGACATCATAGCGACAGAATATTGTTTTAAACCATCACTTGAGATTCTTGAACCATGAGGCATACTTCCTGTTGTAATTTGAGTTATTTCAGTCATTGTTTCAGCATCAACTACTGAAACAGTTGAAGGTTTCATATTTCCATGTAAGTTGAAATTCACACAGTATAAAAAACCGGTTATTTTTGAAATTTGCATTGAGGCTGGAAATAAGCCGAGTGTAGTTTCATCAATAACCTCATTTGTTTCTGTAGAGTATTTGATCAATTTTCCATATGGATTTCCGTGTGCAAGGCTTACATACCAATACTTACCATTTGGGTCAACGGTAATACCGTGGGGTCCTTCTATTTCTGTTGGATAAAAACCTACACTTATTCTTTCTTTCTCTTTAATTTCTTTTCCGTCAAATTCTAATAGCGATACAGTATCATCAGATTCAGAAGCAACATATAGATAATAACTTTGTGCGTTTGAAAAATTAAATACTGAAAAAAAGAAAAGCAGTTTAAATATATTAATCCCTTTCATAGAATTTTAGATTTTATATTTGTTTATTTTAAATTATAGGATTCAATAATCTATATGAATCAATTTACGTATTGATTTGTTTTACTATTATCTGGTTTGTTGCTGGATACTTTAGCTGCCCCTAACCCAGTATTAAAATCTGAATAAAAAACGTGTCCCTTGTAGAGTTGAGCCCCCCAAACCATTGTGTCATTTGGAATATAACCATTAGGACTCCCGGTTAAAAGGTAACCGATTTCTCTACCTTGTTTATAAAGATCTCCTAATAAGTCTCCGCTTATATCGACCACTCTCAAACCCCCTGTATACATAGCAACATACAGAATATCATCTTTAATCCAATAATTATGTGATCCATGCCCTGGCAGTTCATAACGAGCAACTTCAACAGGGTTATTTAAATCTGAAAAATCTACAAAATGAAGAAATCCTGCAGTTTCATTTGTTCCATTTGGATTCACACCATTTGGAAAAATTTCATCACCAAGAACAGTATAAAATTTTCCAGTTGATTTACTTTTGAAAGGGAATGTAGCATGGTTAGCTCCACTATCATATGAATAATTACCAAACGAAACAGGGTTAGACGTTGAACCTCCTGCAATTCCATTTCCAACGTCAACTAGATACACACCATCTCTCCAATTAGAAGAATATGCTATTCCGTCTTCAATCCATACATCGTGTATTGACTGACCTTCTTTATTTAATTCAAACATACCAACCTCAAAAGGATTGGCAGGATCTTCAATATTTATTATGTAATATCTTTCACCATTACTCAGTGCATAAACATGATTATTATCAATAAAAACATTATGAACACCACCAGTTAAATTCTTTGTGTATTCTGAAATAATTTTGACATCACGAGGATTTGAAACATCAATTATGATCATGCCATTTTTTCTATTTGAAGCTCCTTCTCGACTGATAACACATATTTTACCATCTTGTGAAACTTTTACGTCATTTACAGTTCTTGCATCAACTTGAACACTATCAATCTTTTTCAAGTTTGAAGGATCAGTTACATCCCAAAAAAAAGCGGTTCCATCAGCTCCCCAAGTTCCAGTAACACCATAATCACCTCCATCAATCCCTTCAAAAATCCAGAAGTCTGAGGTGTGTCTATCGTTAACTACACCCCTTCCAACATTTGAGATCTCACGCTCCACATTTCTTGGGAAAACATTTACAATCTTTGAAGCTGTAATATTTCCAATTCTTGCCGAAATAATGTATTTACCAGGAACATCACCAACAAACCTTCCATCTTCTAAAATTAATCCAGAAGCTGTGTTACTCTTATCAAATGATTTGCCTGTAAAAGAGAATTCAATAGGAATATTTTCAAGTTTATTATTTTTTTTGTCATACACAATAGGATCAAAATTGATCACATCACCGGATCGTGCATTAAAAACATCTGATTTTAAATCGATTTTTGCGACAGGATTTTTTTTTGATTTTTAAATCTATGGTGGCTGATAGACCATCAAAAACTACAGATATTTTCGAATTTCCTTCCTCAATTGCCAAAATATTATTTGATTCATCAATTTTAACTTTTTCATTATTTGACTTCAAAGAGACATCAACTTTTGAAAAGTATTTAGAGGCATTCCCGTAATTCCAGTAATCTATAACTCTTTTGTTATCGAACTCATCAGTAATTTCATAGATAAGCTTCACATAATTTCCCTCATATATATTTTCTTCATTTGTTGAAACTTTAATTTCCTTAATTTTTGGGTAATTAACATTCACATAAAATGTTTTACTTAATCTTTTACCCTGGGAGTCAATACAAACAGCAACAATTTCATGGGTGCCAGGTTCGTTTGCTTTTAGGGTACCTTCTGATCTATCAAAAGTTATTGATTTTGCAGAGCTAAATACCCCCTTTTTATTATAATAAATTATTCTTGTACATTCTCCAGTGCTTCCATCAGAGAGGACCACGCTTGAAACAGGCTTATATAATTGACCGATATCAAGAGTTAGGTTTTCTAAGTCAGAGACAATTGTTTTGTTTTGAGCAAATCCAATATTCGAAAATATTAACGATAGTATAAGTAATTGAGTTACTAGAAATTTCATTTTTAAATTTTATTAAGATTCTAAAGCATTTTTACAATATTCAACACATTTTTTTATTTCATTAATTATAGTTGAATCTTCGGGGGTTTTATATTCATATTCTACAGTGGCTGGGAAAGTATATTTATTATTTCGCATAAGTTGAAGTGTTTCAGTTATTGGAGTATCGCCCATTCCAAAAGGCATATTATCCTGACCATTTGCTAAACTTTTACGATCTTTTATGTGCATACTATAAATCTTCTTATTAAATTTTTCAATAAACTCAAAAGTATCAGTATTTCCAGCAGCTATATAATGTCCTAAATCGGGATTCAAAACATTTGACTCTGATTGTTCCAATGCTGTATTCCACCAGTTAATATGTTGTTGAGTATGTCCGTGGTAGGCTACTTTAATTCCATTTTTTTCAGCTAGTTTTCCTAGTCTAAGACTATGGTTTGAATCTTCAGGAAGTTCAATAGTAACATGCGATGCTCCTAAAACTTTTGCAGCTTGCATAGCATAATTTATATTTGCATCTGAATTACCTTTTCTTAAAAGATAATCAGGCTTAAAGCCATAAATATCCACACCTGCACTATTATACATGTCCCGAAGCTTTTTAAAGTCTTCAGCATTACGATATTTTTGCCAGTTATCTAATTCTTTTTCATAAGAAGCTTGTTGTAAATGAAGGTCAGCTAATTCCTTTTTTTCATCACGACTTAATTCTTTTTTCTTTTCTTTTCTTTTCAAACGACTATAAATTCTACGATTTATTTTATTTTCAGGTTTGCCAACAAATGATTCAGCTACCCCTCCCATAAGTTCAATAGCATTTATGCCTGAATCAAGAATATATTGAAGAGTAGCCTCTGCACTTTGATCCTTCATGGCTCTGTAGGAATAAGTAATTACACCAAGTTGAACACCATTGAAATTAGAATTATGTTTTAATAAATTTGGTATGTAAGTTGGAGAACCCCATAATTTTCTGCCTGTTAAAGAAAGCCCTGCAGCTAGGGTTATAGTTTTACCTACAAAGGAACGACGAGTCAGAATGTTTTTATTTTTTTTCATTTTTGGAATAAATTTATTTCAAATTAATTATTTTTTTAGATTTTGACTATTTGTGCGGAATCTAATATCAAAAAAAATCTAAATTCTTTTAATTATATTTAGACTAATCTATAAAATCAATCGCTTTTAGGCAATATTGAAATTATTCTTTTAGCATCTTTAAAAAATTATGTATTACATAGGCTACGATATTGGGAGTTCTTCAGTAAAAATCGCTTTAGTTGAGACAAAAAGCAAAAAAAGAATTTCAATTATCTCAGAGCCATCACAACAAATGGATATAACTTCCATTAAGCCAAATTGGGCAGAGCAAGATCCTGAAAAATGGTGGGAATACTTATGTAAAGGGACTAAACGTATTTTATTAGAAAATAATATTGATGCAAAACAAATTTTATCTATTGGAATATCATACCAAATGCATGGATTAGTTATTGTCGATACTAACAAAAAATTACTCCGAGATGCAATAATATGGTGTGATAGTAGAGCTGTAGATATAGGAAAAAAAGCAGCAAAAGAATTGGGGGAAGAGAAATATGGAAAACACTTATTAAACTCACCTGGAAATTTCACAGCTTCAAAACTAAAATGGGTAAAGGAAAATGAAAAAAAAATCTTTGACCGGACATCCCATTTCATGCTACCTGGAGATTATATAGCCTTTAAGCTAACTAATGAAATAACAACTACTAAAAATGGTTTATCAGAAGGCATGCTTTGGGATTATAAAGAAAAAAAATTAGCTGATTGGCTTTTAGATTATTATAAAATTGATGTTAACCTTACACCACCTATAGTAGATAATTTTGAAAATCAGGGAAATGTAACACCTAAAGCAGCATTAGAAACTGGACTACCTATCGGAATTCCTATCAGATATAGAGCTGGTGATCAACCAAATAACGCCCTGTCTTTAAATGTTTTACATCCTGGAGAGGTTGCCGCATCAGGAGGGACCTCGGGAGTGCTCTTTGCCGTCTCAGATCAGTCCAACTCGAAGGAGTTCGATAGATTAAATCATTTCGCTCACGTTAATTACACAAATGAAAAACCCATAATTGGGTCTCTTTTATGCATTAATGGTGTTGGAATCCAGTATAGTTGGTTAAAAAAAATAACTAAAAGCACTAGTTTTAGTGAGATGAATGAACTTGCAGGAACCGTTGATGTTGGAAGCGAGGGTTTGATGAACTTTCCTTTCGGAAACGGGAGTGAGAGAATGTTTAATGATCAAAGTTTGGGAGCAAACTTTTGTAATTTAAATTTAAATATTCACAAACAAGAGCATTTATTCCGATCAGCTTTAGAGGGTATCGCTTTTTCATTTGTTTATGGTATGGAAATAATGAATGCAGATGGTATTGATGTTGAAGTTATTAGAGCAGGGAACGATAATCTTTTTCAATCAAAAATATTTTCAACAACCATTTCATCTTTGATTGGTCGGCCTATTGAAATTTATAATACAACTGGAGCTGAGGGAGCTGCACGTGCTGCAGGTTTTCAAAAAGGAGAATTAAATGACTGGAGTAGAAGTATGAATGATCTTGATAAGGTTATCGAGATCTTACCTAAACCTGATGCTCTAAAATACAAGGAATCGTATAATAAATGGAAAATAGTATTAGAACAAAAAATTAATAATAATGATAATCACGGGAAATAAAGAATATTATAAAGGTATAGGTGCAATTAATTATGAGGGAAAAGAGTCTGATAATCCTTTTTCATTCAAATTTTATAATCCTAAACAATTAGTTATGGGTAAAACTATGGCAGAGCACTTTAAGTTTGCAGTGGCCTACTGGCATAGTTTCTGCGGGCAAGGGGGAGATCCTTTTGGTCCGGGCACTCAACAATTTCCATGGGATAATTCTCCCGATCCTATGCAGCGAGCTCGAGATAAGGCGGATGCTGCTTTTGAATTTATAACTAAAATGGGTTTTGATTATTTCTGTTTTCATGATGTGGATTTAGTTGATGAGGCAGATAGCCTTTCAGAAAATGAAAAGCGCTTACATGAAATAGGAGAGTATATTGCACAAAAGAAAAAGGAATCAAGTGTAAAATTGTTATGGGGTACAGCCAACTGTTTTTCAAATCCAGTTTATATGAATGGAGCTGCTACTAATCCAGACTTTAAAGTTGTTGCTAGAGCAGGAGCACAAATTAAAATGGCCTTAGATTTAACAATTGCTCTAGGTGGTGAGAACTATGTTTTTTGGGGAGGTAGAGAAGGATATATGTCTTTATTAAATACAGATATGGGAAGAGAATTAGATCATATGGCTCAATTCCTTACAATGGCTCGGGATTATGCTCGAAGTAATGGATTTAGAGGGAGCTTCTTCATTGAGCCAAAGCCTATGGAGCCAATGAAACACCAATACGATTTTGATGCTGCAACAGCTATAGGATTTTTAAGAGAATATGGATTAGATCAAGACTTTAAGCTTAATATAGAAGTCAATCATGCAACTTTAGCTCAGCATTCTTTTGAGCATGAATTAACAGTTGCGGCTAATGCTGGAATGCTAGGTAGTATTGATGCAAACCGCGGAGATAACCAAAATGGATGGGATACAGATCAATTTCCTGTAAATCTCTATGAGGTTACTGAAGCTATGTTAGTGTTTTTACAGGCGGGTGGTCTCAAAGGTGGAGGGGTGAATTTTGATGCAAAAATTAGAAGAAATTCGACTGATTTAGAAGATATTTTTCATGCGCATATTGGTGGGGCGGATACTTTTGCTCGTGCCCTTTTAACCGCAGAAAAAATATTAACTTCTTCAGAGTATTCTTCCTTAAAAAAGGATAGGTATGTGTCTTTTGAAAGTGGTAATGGGAAAGAGTTTGAAAAAGGGTCTTTGACACTTGAGGCCTTGTCTAAAATAGCTTTTAATCAGTCACCACCTAAAAGAGTCAGTGGAAAACAAGAGCTTTTTGAAAATATTATCAACCAATTTATTTAAATCTAAATTAAAAAAATGACACTGTGTCATTTTTTTAATTAAATTCGTAAAAAAAATTGAATGAATATATTAGTCTGCATAAGTAATGTTCCTGATACTACTTCTAAAATAAACTTTAATGAAAATAACACCTCTTTTGATTCACTAGGGGTACAGTTTATAATAAATCCTAATGACGAATTTGGATTAACTCGCGCAATTTGGCTTCAACAAAAACTTGGAGCTAAAGTTACAGTAGTAACAGTTGGAGATTCAACTTGCGAAGCTATTTTAAGAAAATGCCTTGCTATAGGAGCTGACCAAGCCATAAGGATTGATTTAAAGCCCCAAGATGGATTTCAAGTGGCTTCGTGTTTGGCTAGTATATGTAAAAAAACAGAGTATGATCTGGTAATTACAGGTAGAGAATCAATTGATTATAACGGAGGTATGGTAGGTGCTATTTTAGCTACTCAATTAAAAATACCATATCTGGCTAATTGTATTCAATTAGAATTGGATGGGGATAATTTAAACTTACAGAGAGAAATTGATGGTGGAAAAGAAATTTTAACTGCCACTTTTCCTCTAGTAATAGGAGCCCAAAAGGGGTTGGTGGAAGAAAAAGATCTTATTATACCAAACATGCGTGGGATTATGCAAGCTCGTCAAAAGCCATTGGAAGTAGTGTCCCCTGAAATTAATGCTTGTAATTCTCTTGTTCAAAATTATGAAAAACCAGCAGAAAAAGGACCCGTAAAATTAGTGGATGCAGAGGATATAGACGGGTTGATAGACTTGCTAGAAAACGAAGCGAAAGTAATTTAAATCATAAAAATGACAGTATTAGTATTTATAGAATCTCAAGATGGAGTAATTAAAAAGGCATCATTAGAAGCTATTTCCTATGGCCGCTCAATAGCAGATAATCAAGGATATAATTTAATTGGTGTAGGTTTCAGTATTAAGGATTCTGAGGTTTTAAACTCTTATGGGTTAGATAAGTTATATAATATTGATACACAAGGGGATTATTATTTTAATGTAGAGCGTTATAGTTCCAATATTTCGTCTATTGTAGAAAAAGAGAAAGCTAGTATTGCAATTGTAAGCTCATCTGCTGACAGTCGTTATTTAGGTCCTGTATTATCAGTTAAGATCGATGCAGCTTATCTTTCAAACGTTATTGAACTTCCTTCTCAATATGAACCACTTAAAGTTAAAAGATCTTGTTTCACAAATAAAGCATTTAATGAAACTCAAAGTGAAAAAAAATGTACTGTATTATCTTTATCTTCTAATTCTTTCGGCTTGAAAGAAAAACAAGGAAAAATGGAGGTTATTAGTGAGTCCTATTCAAATCTTACAAACAACCTTAAAGTTAGTTCGCTTGACAAAGCAACAGATAAGGTTAGTATTGCTGATGCTGACATAGTTGTCTCAGGTGGTCGTGGTTTAAAGGGGCCAGAAAATTGGCATTTGATTGAAGATTTAGCAGAAGTCTTAGGAGCAGCAACTGCATGTTCTAAACCAGTGTCAGATATGGGTTGGAGATCTCATAGTGAACATGTAGGACAAACCGGAAAACCAGTTGCTTCAAACCTTTATATTGCTATAGGTGTTTCAGGAGCAATACAACATATTGCAGGAATTAACTCTTCAAAAGTTAAGGTTGTAATCAACAACGATCCTGAGGCTCCTTTTTTTAAGGCTGCTGACTACGGTATAGTAGGCGATGCTTTTGAAGTTGTACCTACGCTAACTGAAAAACTTAAAGCTCGAAAGAAGATCTAATATAAATTAATAATTACCATATTTTCAATTGGAAACTCACATTAAGAATAAATGATTATTTTTAATAAAATTTATAATGATGAAAAGCAAACTTTTATTAATAACGGGTTTATTAATTTTGGCTGGCTGTAGAGAGACACCCAATAAAACATCAAATAAAGGTGAAACAACCTTCTCAGCAAAATGGGAGACTTTATCAAAAATAAATAGTTTTGAGGGTTGGCATATTTTCCAAAATGAGTCAAATTTAAAAAGTGGTTGGACTGTTGAAGACGGTGTTTTTACATTCGATGCTACAAATGCAAAAGGTGAAGGTAATAAAAGCCTTCTCACCGACGATGTTTATTCCAGTTTTGAAATAATATTTGAGTGGAAGCTCTCATCAAAGTCAAATAGTGGATTTATGTGGGGAGTAAGTGAGGATGCAAAATATGAACATCCGTATCTAACTGGTCCTGAAATTCAAATTATTGATGCTGAAGTATATAGAGGCGATCCACAGCATCAGCGTAATACTGTTGGTGCCTTATATGATATGTCAGCTCCAAGTGAAATTGTCTCAAATCCTGCTGGCTCTTGGAACAAATACCATATAACGGTTAACCACAATAAAAATGAAGCTGTTGTTATATTAAATGAAATTGAAATTAATCGTTTTCCTTTGTCAGGTCCTGATTGGGACGCAATGATTAGTGATAGTAAATTCAAAGATATTCCAAGCTTTGCAAAATATAAAGAAGGTCATTTAAGCCTTCAGGATCACCCAGGAGTAATTTCATATAAAAATATTAAAATTAGACGTCTTTAATTTGAATAAAACTAAAAATGTACATCCTTTTTTACCACTGGATTAGTTATCTTTTTAGTGACATTTATAATTTTTCCTTAATAGTTTAAACTAGAATATTACTTGTCTTTTCGACAAACATTGCCTTAGAAATTCAGCTCAGATTTCATATTTAAAATCAAAAAACAATCAAACTTTTGATTTTCTTGAGATAAGATTCTATATTTGCAACTTAGTTGCATTTTTTGTACGAAAACTAAAATTTATTATTAAACATTAAAATTAATTAAAATGAAAAAGTATTTATTATTATTATTATTCGCCTTCGCTTCTTTTGCAGTAGTATCATGTGAAAAAGATGATCATGATGATCATGAAGGGCACGATCACTCTGCAATAATTGTTGAATCTACAACTAATATTGCCTAAGGAACTTATCTTTATTTTTTAAATTATTATTTTGGCTCTATTCAAAATTTACTTTGGATAGGGCCAAATTTTTATAATTTAAATTAAAAATAAAGTAATTTTTACATCTTAAATTAAGATAAGATTTTATATTTGCAACTCAGTTGCATTAATGCAGTTTAAATCATTTAATAGAAAATTAAATATGAAAAATCATTTAAAAAAAATCAATATTCTATACATAACTTTAGTTACAATTCTCTTTTATTCTTG
>CABYBK010000035.1 GCA_902517245.1 uncultured Bacteroidota bacterium
CTCATGAATTAATTTTTTGATTATATAAGAATCTGACGAAATTCCTGGGCTTTTAATAATAAAATCTGCGGATTTCATGGCTTCAATTGAATGCCCCCCAGCTTCCCATTGAATACCTTGTCTATTTAAAAAGTCTTTTAAATTTTCATCTATCTCTTTTTTATCTGAAATAAAAACATCATATCCTTTCTTTTTACCTAGAATTGCTGCACCAACTCCACTCTTCCCTGCTCCTAATATGACTATTTTACTTATCATCTCAATTTAAGGGTTACAATAGTAAGCACTGCTAAAATGATTCCGATAATCCAAAAGCGTGAAACAATTTTACTTTCATGATATCCAAGTTTCTGAAAATGATGATGAAGAGGTGCCATCTTAAAAATCCTTTGTCCAACTCCAGTTTTTGTTCGTGTATATCTAAAATAGCTGACCTGTATAATTACTGATAAAGTCTCTATAAAAAATACACCACATAACAAGGGTATTAATAATTCTTTTCTAACAATTACGGCTATAACAGATATTATGGCTCCTAGAGTCAAACTTCCTGTATCACCCATAAAAATTTCTGCGGGGTAGGTATTAAACCACAGAAATCCTATTAATGATCCTAAAAAAGCAGATATAAAAACAACAATTTCTCCTACATTGGGTATGTACATTATATTTAGGTATGAAGCAAAATTGATATTACCCGAAACAAAAGAAAAAACTGCTAAAGCAAATATTATAATTGCTGAAATTCCAGCTGCTAAGCCATCTATTCCATCAGTTAGATTTGCACCATTTGAAACGGCGGTTATTATGAAAATCACAATTGGTATAAATACTAACCATGTAAATTTAGAGTCAATACCTGTCCAACCAATAAGCATATGATAATCAAACTCATTATTTTTAAATAGTGGAATAGTTGTCAAAGTTGCTTTAATGTCATTTTTATGTAAGGAAATATTATCTAAACTCTCAATTTCATTACTAACAGTATTAATGTCTGCTCTTACTTTTACATCTGGATGAAAAAAGAGTATTGATCCTATAAAAGCACCTAGTAAAACTTGTCCAATGACTTTAAATCTACCTTGCAAACCTTCTTTATTTTTCTTAAAAATTTTAATGTAATCATCAAGCCATCCTATAAAACCCATCCAAATCATTGTGATTAACAATAGAATAATGTAGATGTTATCTAAGCGGGCTAAAAACAATACAGGTATTAGAGTACTAAAAATGATTATTAATCCACCCATGGTTGGAGTCCCCTCTTTTTCCTTTTGTCCATCTAGTCCCAAATCTCGAATGCTTTCTCCTATTTGTTGTCTTCTTAAGTAGCTGATGATTTTTTTTCCAAAAAGCAAAGAAAAACCCATGGAAAATATAATTGCAATAGCCGATCTAAATGAAATATATTGAAATACACTTGCTCCTGGAAATTGGTATTGTTGCTCTAAAAATTCAAATAAATTATATAGCATATCTACTCTGTTTTTAAAAAGATTTTTTTTGCAACCTGGATATCACTAAATGGATAAAAGTGCCCATTAATCTCCTGATGAGACTCATGTCCTTTCCCTGCAATCAAAACAATATCACCATTAGAGGCCAACTCAGCTGCCATAGCAATAGCTTCTTCTCTTAAAGTTATCCTTAATATTTTTTTGAAATGTTCTTCCGATACTCCTAAAACCATCTGTGAGATAATCTGTCCCGGATCTTCTTCACGTGGATTATCAGATGTAAAAATGACTTTATCACTATATTTTGCCGCTGTATGACCCATTAATGGTCTTTTTTCTTGATCTCGATTTCCACCACAACCCAAAAGTGTTATAAGTGTTTCATTTCGAGTACGAATAGCATTAATAGTTCCTAAAACATTTTCTAAAGCATCTGGTGTATGAGCATAGTCAATTATTACAGTAACATTCTTGGGGGTTTGAAATGTTTGAAAACGACCTTCGACATTACTCAGACAACTTATCTGCTTTAAAATATCTAATTGGGATAAATTAAAAAGTTCTGCAACAGCATAAACAGCTAAAAGATTTTGTAAATTAAAATCTCCAACTAGATTAGTCCAAACTTCTTTGTTTTTAATTTTTATGAGCATTCCAGAAAATTGACTCTCAAGAAGTTTTGCAACAAAATCCGCATTCTGTTTTAAAGAGTAAGTGTATTTTTTTGCATTAGTATTTTGGAGCATAAAAGCACCATTTTTATCATCTAGATTAGTTAATGCAAATGCATTATGAGGTAGAGCATCAAAGAATAATTTTTTGGTATCTCTATAATTTTTAAAATTTCCATGGTAGTCTAAATGATCGTGTGTTAAGTTTGTAAATACCCCAGCAGAAAATGAAAGCCCTAAAGTCCGATACTGATCTATTCCATGTGAAGAAACTTCCATAAAACAATGATTTAATCCTAATTTCACCATGTTATGAAGGTGCTCATTTAAAGCTAAAGCGTCAGGGGTAGTGTGACTGTTCTTAATAATTTTATTCCCGTACTGAATCTTAACTGTTGATAATAAACCGCAACCATACCCCTGGTTAGTAAATAGCTCATACAATAATGAAACAATAGAGGTCTTTCCATTAGTCCCTGTTACACCTACCAGATTTATTTTTTCAGAAGGATTATCATAAAAGTTAGAAGCTAAAATCCCTATTGCTTTGGCAGTATTTCTAACCAAAATATAAACGATATTCTCAACAAGGTCTTTAGGGATTTTTTCACATACAATTGCTATTGCTCCTTTTTCAATTGCCTGTGAAATAAAGTCATGTCCATCTAATCGAAGCCCTCTTTTGGCTATAAATAAACTGTCATTTTGAATGGCTCTACTATTAAAACTCAAAGAAGAAATTTTTATAGAGGGATTTCCATAAGTACTCTCTATAGCAACCTTGTATAATATGTCTTTTAGTGTTTTTATGATAATTCTAAAATTATATTTTGTTTTTTTTGAATAAGAGTTCCAGGTTTAAGAGATTGAAATTTGACTGATCCTGACCCTTTCAATTTTACTTTCAAACCTGTTTTTTTAAGTATTTGGACAGCTTCTATTTCAGATAAACCTGCAACATTTGGTACAATTTTTTTTAGGTTTTCATTTAAAGTTTGAATTTCTTTTTTAGGTACTTTTACCTCGTAAGGAATATTATTGAATATTTTTTTTGCTATAGTTTTAAATACTGGTGCAGCTACAGTGGCTCCATAATAGCCAATAGATTTGTTAGGTTTGTGAATAACTACAATACTCGAATATTTTGGTTTTTCGACGGGATAATACCCCACAAAACTTGATATATATTGAATATTTTTTGTTGTATAGTCAACCTGTCCAGTTCCAGTTTTTCCTGCCATTTTGAGTAGTGGATCTTTAATACTATATGCTGTTCCCCAATCCTTGTCTACAACATTAAACATCATTTTATTAACTTTTCTTAAAGTTTCATCTGAACAAATCGAAGGATTTAAAACTTGTTTAGAAAAAACTTGTGCAGGAGAGTTTCCAAAATGGCTAATTTGATTTAAAAATCTAGGTTTTACCATTTCACCTTTATTGGCAATTGCATTATAAAAAGTTAATATTTGAAGGGGGGTAAAACTTACACCATATCCGTAAGCCATCCAGGGCAAGTCTAAACCATCCCAATCAGAATCTTCGGGATAAGGAATCTTTGGTATACCCTCACCAAGAATAGGAAGACCCAAAGGCTTATTAAGTCCCATGTTATACAATCTATCAACAAATTGCTTAGGATTACTTTTATAATTATCATATATAATTTTAACTAATCCTACGTTAGATGAAACCTCAAAAGCTTTAGATGCTGTTAAAGTTCCATAACCACCTCTTTTAGAATCCTTTACCTTGTACTTTCCATAAAATACCATTTCTCCTAATCCAGTATCCACCATAGACTCTTCGTCGATAACATTATCTTCTAGAGCGGCAATCATTCCCATCAATTTAAAAGTGGAGCCTGGCTCAAATGTCTCACCAACTGCATAATTTAATTTTTCGAAATACTTGCCCTCTTTAGTTCTGCCTAAATTAGCAATTGCTTTAATAGCTCCAGAATTGACTTCCATAACAACAACTGTACCATGATCAGCTTCAAATTTTTCAAGTTGGGATAACAAAGCATTGTGAGCAATATCTTGAATATTAACATCAATAGTAGTAAACAAATCAAATCCTTCGGTAGGCTCTTTTTCATTTGAATCACTGATTGGCTTCCAATGCCCGTTAGCAATTTTTTGTTTTAATCTTAGGCCTTGATCACCTCTTAAATATTTTGAAAATGCTCCCTCCAGACCTACTCTAAAATAAGTACCATCCTTATCTTTTTTTTCATAGCCTATTGTCCTCTCTGCTATCTTACCAAGTGGATTTTCCCTTTTAATTTCTTGCTCTACAATCAATCCACCCTTATAAACATTCTTATTAAAAATTGGAAAATTTTTATATCTCTTTAATTCATTATAAGAAAGATTTTTATCTATCAATAAGTATCTGTTTTTTTGGATACGCGCCTTCTCCAAAAGATTTAAAATTTGACTAGATGATTTTTTGCCAAGACTTGAAATCGAATCTGCTAAAGCCTCCTTATTTGAATTAAATAAATATGAACTAGGCGTAACTGCATCCCAATACAGTTCGTAACGGGATACTGAGGTAGCTAAAATATTTCCATCTGCTGCATATATATTTCCACGACTTGGTTCTAAAACAATATTCTTAACTATAGCTTCAGGTGAAAGACTAATTTGCAGTTTATTTTCATAAAACTGAATATAAATAAGTTTGCTTATCAGTAATAGCGCAAATATTAATAGCCCAATTGCAATCATGTAGAATCTATGCATCAAATGCTTAAAATTTTTAGGCTTATCATTCATTTGAAATAATTATTTTAATGGGCGGACTTGAAGCTGGACCAACTCCATTTTCTGCCAAAACTTTTGTGACAGTTGATTCTTTCTTTAAAATTAAAAGATGCTTTTTTACTTCAATAAATTCGCTTTTAAGCACTTTGATTTCCGTATTTAAAGAAGCTATTTTAAATATTTTTTTATCTGCATTATGGCCACTTGAAATCATGATTACGGCTAAAAATGAAAGAAATAATATCATCCGCCAATTTTTAAAAGCATCGTCTTTTACTAAAAATTCAATATTGAGTATAGATCTTAAATTATTCATTTCTTCTCTCCAATTCTTAATTTTCCACTTTTAATAAATCTTTTAACAAGTCTGTCTTCTAAAGAATGGTAGGATATACAAACCAGTCTTCCACCGGGTCTAAGGATTTCTGCGGATTGTTTTAAAAAAGTTTTCAATACTCTTAACTCATCATTAACCTCGATTCGAATTGCTTGAAAAATTTTAGCAAAAAATTTATTCTGATATTTCAAAGGCACTACTGGCATGAGAATATTTATTAAATCTTTTGTTGTTTCAATTTTATATTCACTACGAGCACTAAAAATTATTTCAGCTATTTTCTTAGAATTTCTCAATTCGCCATAGTTAAATAGTAATTTTGATATTGCATCCTTGGAATATTGATTTAAAACATGATAGGCATCTAAATTTTGAGATTGATTCATCCGCATATCTAATCTGCCCTCATTTCTTATTGAAAACCCACGATCCCCATTATCAAACTGATAAGAAGAAACTCCAAAATCAGCTAAAATTCCATCAACAAATTTTACTCTATGATATTTTAAATATTGGGTAAGGTGACTAAAGTTTGCTGCAATAAATTCAAACCGTGAATCATCTATCTTGTTTGCAAACGCATCATTATCTTGATCAAAACCAAATAGTCGTCCACTTTCGCCTAACAATCCTATAATTGCTTTTGAGTGCCCACCGCCACCATAGGTGACATCTACATAAACTCCTTCAGATTTGATTTTTAAACCCTTTAAAGTCTCTTTAAGTAAAACCGGATTATGATATTGTGTCATCATATTTATCTCCCATAACTTCTTCAGCCAAAAGACCAAAATCAATTGTTGCCTCGTCTATAGCTTTTTCGTAGAGTGCTTTATCCCATATTTCAAGAATATTAACTGTGGAGGAAACCACAATTTCTTTATCAATCTGGGCATGTCTGATCAAATTCTTAGGAATTAAAATACGTCCTGAATTATCCATTTCAACCGTTTTTACACCAGCAGTAAAACGTCTTATGAAATCATTATTTTTTTTATTAAATCGATTTAATCCATTCACCTTCTCCATGAGTAAAGTCCATTCCTGAAATGGATAAAGTTCCAAGCAGTTATTAAATACTGCCCTTTTTAAAACAAAACTCTCATTAATCAAACTTGATAATTGCTTTTTTATCGCAATCGGCATCATAATTCGTCCTTTGGTATCTGCCTTGCACTCGTATGTTCCAATCAGGTATTTCACAACTCTATGTCGATTTATATCAAATATAATTTTAATTTACCACTTTTTACCACAAATTACCACATTGTTAATAAGTTTTTATCATATTCTGAATGAATTTTAAAGTAGATGCACACCAAATAAAATCAGTCGCTAAATTGTAATTGTCTATCTTTAAACATTAATTTCGTGTTGAGACTGACATAATGAAAACAATCATTCAAGAAGAAGAATTCAGATATATAGAGTCAGGAAAGGGACAACCTTTAATAATTCTTCACGGATTAATGGGAGGATTAAGTAATTTCAAAGGAGTATTAGATTATTTCCCAAAAATAGGATATAAAGTTATCATTCCTGAGTTACCTGTTTATAGCTTACCTGTCTTAAACACATCGGTCAAATCTTTATCGGAGTTTCTTTTAAAATTCGTTAAGTTCAGGGGTTTAAAAAATTTTGTTCTTTTAGGAAATTCTCTTGGCGGACACGTTGGATTACTTTTCTCAAGAAATTATCCTGAACTAGTGAAAGGTCTTATACTAACTGGTAGTTCTGGTTTATATGAAAATAATATGGGGGATGGTTATCCAAAACGTGGAGATTATGATTATATTAAAAAAAAGAGTGAAGCAGTTTTTTACGACTCTAAAATAGCTACAAAAGAAATTGTTGATGAAGTTTTTGAATCCGTAAATGACCGAAATAAATTAATCAGAACTTTAGCTTTAGCAAAAAGTGCCATTCGGCATAACATGGCAAATGATTTGCCAAAAATGAATACTCCAACAGCTATAATTTGGGGTAAACAAGATACAGTAACACCACCAAGTGTTGCTAAAGAATTTAATACTTTACTTCCCGATTCAAATTTATATTGGATCGATAAATGTGGTCATGCCCCCATGATGGAGCATCCATATGAATTCAATAAAATTCTAAAGGATTGGCTTGGAAATAGAAATCTTTAGAAAGTATGCGTGTCAAATCTGCTAAATTTGTAATTAGTAATTCTGAAATTTCTAAATGTCCTCAAAGCTCAATTCCTGAATATGCCTTTATAGGCAGATCAAATGTTGGAAAATCTTCATTAATCAATTCACTTTGTAATAAAAAAAAACTAGCTAAAACATCCTCAAGACCAGGAAAAACTCAATTAATAAATCACTTTTTAATCAATGAAAATTGGTACTTAGTTGATTTACCAGGATATGGTTATGCTCGAGTTTCTAAAACCCAAAAAAAAATATTCCAAACATTTATAACCAAGTACTTTAAATATCGTACTCAATTGGTCAATGCATTTTTACTTGTTGATATTCGTCATGAACCGCAGTCTATAGATTTAAAATTTATGGAGTGGCTTGGAGAAAATCTGATTCCATTTTCGATAGTATTTACCAAAGCTGACAAACTAAATACTAAATCTATTGAAAAAAATATTAATGATTATAAAAGTAAAATGCTAATATCAAATTGGGAAGAAATTCCTCCTGTATTCATTACCTCTGCACAGAATAAGTCTGGAAGCAAAGAAATTTTGAGTTACATCAATCAACTAAACATTGATTATTTTAATAAAATTTCTAATTAATCTTTTTTATTTTAAGTTTTTCAGCAAAGTATTCACAGAAATCTTTCATTGTAGCTGTCATTTTTTCATCATTTGTAGCTCTATAAAAAGTATCACTTAACGAAACTAAAGTTTGATGAAAAAATAATTTCATTTGGTCCACGGGCATATCTTTAACCCATAAGTCCATTTTTAATGATTCTTGATTTTCTGAATCCCAAAATGAAAGTAAAATCGCTTTTGTATCCATATCTGAAATTCCACCATCTTGAGCTGTCCATTTCATCTGCTCTGGTACATTATTTTCATCCAGATTAATATTGATTGAAACTTTAGTTTTTTTCTTAATAGCCATTAGCGTTTAGGTTTGTATTTTGATTGATTAAAGATTTCTTGAGAGGACATGTTTAACAGTTTTTGAAGAGGAAAATCAGGGTTTTGTTCGTGGAAACTACGTATAATTTGCCAACCAATCCAGCGACCAATTTTCCCCGGAGATTCATTGTCTAGTTGTAAATAAAATTTTGAAAAGGGAGCTGGGTCTATAAACCGCTCAACCAATTCAATATCAGTGCTATATAAGAGCTGATTTTCAATAAAAAATTTCCATATGTAAACTTCATTTTTTATGGCCCAATCTAATTCGTTTTTCGAGTAAGCAATTTTGATAGTGTCTTCATCTTGAGGCAATAGTAAATCTTGCAAAAAAAGTTTTTTCCCTTGATAAATTATCTGAGCAAGAAAAGTTCGATTCTCAATTGGAGGAATGACATAAATACTAAATTTTTCCGCAATTTGAGAAACTATATATTTCTTGTCTAATTCTTTCCGAATATAGTTTGGTATTCCTTCGTAAAGTATATTTTCAGATCCAAGAAAGGTGTCAAGAGAAATTAAAAGTAAACTATCAGAATATACAGTCTTAATCTGATAGTCAACATTATTAGTAAGGGTAATTACTTGAGGAATTTTTATTGAAGGAAAATAATATTTTATATGTTTAAATAAATTAGAAACTTTCTTTTCAAGAGGTTTGATATTATCAAAAACTTTAATAACTGCATCTTGAAGCAATATTTGTAATGTGTCTTTTTGTCTATTTATCCAAACACTATCGGAAAATTGTTTTGGAAATAAAAAAGGGTATTCTTTTTTTAAAGCTGGAATAACATCTGGTTTTTGATTGTAAAATTTTAAATCGAAACGCTCAAAAGTTAAATCAACCCTTATTGATTCAATATCAGATTCATTGCTATTATTTGTAGCACAGGACAAAAAAAACAGAGACAAAATTAGAATGCTTTTAACTAAACATAAAAATGAAAAAATATTTTCAAGTATCGACTTAAGATTTGCAATCATGCCTATAAAAAAATGTATTTTTATTCAAATTTAGTTTCTATAAATGATTTAATTATGAAATCTGGAAGAAAAGTAGAAAATCATATTATTGAGTGGTTAAAAAGTTATATAAATGATTCAGGAATGAATGGTTTTGTAATTGGAATCTCAGGAGGTGTTGACTCTGCAGTAACATCAACACTTTGTGCTAAAACAGGCCACGAAGTTCTTTGTCTCGAAATGCCTATTTTACAAGATTCAGGTCAAGATAATCGTGCTAAAAACCACATAGATTGGTTAAAAAGAAATTTCCCTAATGTAGCTTCACAAAGAATACCACTTGATAAAGTATTTTTATCTTTTCAAGAGTCAATTCCACCTACAGAAAAAAAAAATCATTCTCTCAGTCTAGCTAATACACGTGCAAGACTTCGCATGACAAGTTTATATTATTTTGCAGCATTAAATAAATATTTAGTTGCTGGTACAGGTAACAAAGTTGAAGACTTTGGAGTAGGTTTTTATACAAAGTATGGTGATGGAGGAGTTGATCTAAGTCCGATTGCCGATTTAAACAAAACACAAGTTTTCGAATTATCCAATCATTTAGGTGTTAGTGAAGAAATTAGGAATGCAAAACCTACAGATGGTCTATGGGGGGACAATCGCACTGACGAAGATCAATTAGGTGCTTCTTATCCTGAACTAGAATGGGCTATGGAAAATTATAAAAACATATCTGAAATAAATAATTTATCAGATCGTCAAAAAGTGGTAATGGACTTATATGTAAAATTTCACAAACAGAATCAACACAAAATGAAATCTATTCCTGTTTGCCAAATACCAAAAAAGTTTTTGTGAAAAATACTTTATATAACTCGGTTCAATTTTTTAGAAAGTAATTTTTTAAGACTTTGATATTGCATTACCTCTTCTAAGAATTCTTTATCTTCTTCACTAGAATTGAGCTCATCAACAGTGTCCATTAGATTTTTTATTTTTTGATCTACTAAAAGTCTTCTAAATGTTAAAATTGTTTCACTTACTAATTGTCCAACGACACTTTTTCTATCTTTTACAAAAATATTTTTCTTCTCCCAGTTATGAAGTTGGTGTTCCTCGTCGGCTAAAAGAATATCTGTTAAAATTTTTCCCAAAATAGGATCCTCTTGATGAATAATTTTTTCAGGCTGAACCTTTCCCTCAACTTGGAATTTTTTAATTAACTGATTATATAAAGACTGGAATTCTGGTTGAATCATTTCAACTTCATCTTGCTGAAGATCTAAGAAAATCTTTTCGTATACCTTTGAGTGGACTGTTTTGGATTCCTCAATTAAATTTCCATCTGTATCAAAAGAAACTAAGAGTTCATCAAAAGAGGCATCATCATTTCCATACTGTATAAGAATACTTATTATTTGTTTTTCAAGTAGTATGATTGGATTTGTTAGCTTAGGTTTGGTCTCATTCCTTAGTGCAGACGGAGCTTGTTGATTTAAACCATTATTAATTTTTCTTACAGGAGTGGGTTTTTTATTTTTTTCCTGAGCAAGAGCATTAAATAAAACAGCTTCAGAAACATCCATTTTATTAGCGCATTCCCTTAAATAAATCTCTTGTTTTATTTTATCAGGAATCTTGGATATACTTTGAACAATTTCACGAACTGTAGATGCCTTTTTTATAGGGTCGTTCTCCGCTTTCTCTAATAAAAGATCTGTTTTAAACTGAATAAAATCCTTAGCCTGTTCAGATAAATAGACTTTAATTTCTTCTAAACTATGTGACTTAGCAAAACTATCCGGATCCTCACCTTCTGGAAAAGAACAAATTCGGACATTCATTCCCTGCTCAAGAATGAGATCAATTCCGCGAATAGCAGCATTAAGTCCAGCTGAATCTCCATCAAAAAGGACCACAATATTAGAGGTCAATCTACTTATTAATCTGATTTGTTCAGGTGTAAGAGCAGTACCAGATGAAGAAACAATATTTTCTACCCCACTTTGATACATCTGAATAACATCAGTGTAACCCTCTACCAAATAACAAATATCTTCTTTTGCAATAGCTTTTTTGGCCTCAAATATTCCGTATAAAATTTGACTTTTGTGATAAATATCACTTTCTGGTGAATTAAGGTATTTTGCTATCTTTGAAGTAGATGAAAGAATCCTACCACCAAAACCTTGAACTCGTCCCGCCATACTTCGTATTGGAAACATTACTCTTCCACGAAAACGATCTACTTTCCCTCGTTCATTTTTAATAACTAAGCCTGTATCATAAACATTTTTTTCTAAATAACCTGCTTTAGTAGAAGTTTTAAAAAAATAATCAATTTGCTTAGCTGCATATCCTAGACCAAAAAAACGAATTGTCTCGTCAGAAAAGCCTCTTTCTCTAAAATAGCTTAAACCGATAGCAATACCTTCTGGTAACTCCCATAAGTCCTTAGAAAATTGTTCTTGAGCAAATTTATTAACAATATATAGGCTTTCTTTTTGATTGATTTTTTCTTTTTCTTTTTCACTCTGCTCTGTCTTCTCAATTTCTATATTGTATTTTTTTGCTAAAAACTCAATCGCCTCTGGGTAAGTGAAATGTTCATGTTCCATTAAAAAAGCCACGACATTACCTCCTTTGCCACTACTAAAATCTTTCCATATCTGTTTTACAGGTGATACCATAAAACTTGGAGTCCTTTCCTGAGAAAATGGGCTGAGTCCTTTGAAATTTGAACCTGACTTTTTTAAAGCAACAAAATCTCCTATAACCTCCTCTACACGGGCAGCCTCATAAACTTGATCTATTGTACTTCTTGAAATCAAAAAAAGGTGTTTTTATAAATTTAAAAAAATTCTAACTAAACTCTAAGGAGAATTATGGTGTTTTATATCTTTCGTTCAATAACAAACCCAACCATTCTTTCAAGTGCATCACGATATTCACTTTTTGGGAATTCGAGTAACAACTTTAAGGCTTTTTTTTGATAATCCTCCATTCTTGCTTTAGCAAAATCTAATCCTCCTTTATCTTTAACTAATTGAATTAATTCATTTACTTTTTTTCTGTCTTTATTAAAGTTTTTAACTATGTTTTTAATTTCCCGTCTTTCAGAGAATGTGGAGTTGTTTATTGCATAGATAAGAGGAAGTGTCATTTTTCTTTCCTTTATATCAATACCTAAAGGTTTGCCTATTTTTTCTTCACCATAATCAAAAAGATCATCTTTAATTTGAAAAGCCATACCTAGATGCTCACCAAATAGATGCATTTTAAGTAATTCTTTTTCACTGCAATTAACAGACTTAGCCCCAATTGCACAACAAGAAGCAAGAAGGATTGCTGTTTTTTGACGTATAATATTATAATAAATATCTTCAGTAATATTTAAGGTTCGAGCTTTTTCAATTTGTAAAAGTTCTCCTTGACTCATCTCGCGAACAGCAACAGATATAATTTTTAAAATATCAAAATCTTCATTTTCAATAGACAATAATAATCCCTTAGATAAAAGATAGTCACCAACTAATACTGCAATTTTATTTTTCCATAGCGCGTTGATTGAGAAAAAGCCACGTCGCTTATTACTCCCATCTACTACATCATCATGAACTAGGGTAGCCGTATGAATTAATTCTATTACCGAAGCACCTCTATACGTCCGCTCGTTAATCTTACCCTTACCTAACATTTTAGCTACTAGAAAAACAAACATGGGTCGCATCTGCTTACCCTTCCTGTTTACAATAAAATGGGTTATTCTATTAAGAAGAGCAACTTCAGACGACATTGACTTAGTGAATTTCTCTTCAAAGAGCTCCATTTCATCATATATTGGTTCTTTTATTTGCTCAACAACTTTCATATTAGAAAGATACCATTTCTAAAGATATTGGAAGAATTTCATTATTGCTTTTAATTTGATTGCAGCTTATTGGCTAGTTGACCACAGGCAGCCGAAATATCTTCTCCTCGAGAACGCCTATATGTTACATTGATTTTTGCCTTTGAAAGTTCTTTTAAATAAGATTCAATAACCTCAACAGGAGCCTCATTCATCGAGGATTTATCTATTGGATTATATTGAATTAAGTTAACCTTAGAAGGGATTTTATGACAGAATTTTACTAAAGCCTGAATATCTTCCAGCTTATCGTTGATTCCTTCCCAAATCACATATTCATAAGTAATTGGTTTATTAGAATATTCATACCAAAACTTTAGTGCTTTAGAAAGTTCCGTTAATGGGAATTTATTTGCAAAAGGCATTATCTTTTCTCTTACTTCTTGACGAGCACTATGAAGTGATACTGCAAGTCCAAATTTAACTTTATCCACTGCCATCTTTATAATCATTTTGGGTATCCCTGATGTAGAAAGTGTTATTCGTCTAGGAGACATTGCGAGTCCCTCGGGGTCGATTATTTTATTAATTGCTGATAATACATTTTTGTAATTCATTAAAGGTTCACCCATGCCCATAAAAACAATATTAGTCAAAGGACGATTAAAATATAATTTACTTTGATTGTCCATTGCTACAACTTGATCATAAATTTCGTCAGCATTTAAATTACGCATTCGTTTTAATGCGGCGGTGGCACAAAAAACACAATCTAAACTACATCCAACCTGTGATGAAACGCAAGCTGTAGATCGCTTTGAGGTTGGAATTAAGACTGATTCCACGATAAATTGATCATGCAGTTTTACTGCGTTTTTAATAGTCCCATCAATACTTCTTTGGTAGTCATCAATTTTAATATGCTTTATTTCAAAATTAGTTTTTAATAAAGCCCTATGACCAAACGAAAGGTTAGTCATCAAATCAAAATCATGGACCCCTTTTTTCCATAGCCATTGATAAACTTGGGTTCCCTTAAAAGATGGTTCGTTGTGAGACAGAAAAAATTCTTGAATTTCCTTCTTACTCAATTCGCGAATATCTTTTTTTATTTTTTTCACTTTTGATTAAAACCAGTATAAACTGAGTTTTAAGGTTTTTATAAAATTAGCATTGCATCTCCATAAGAGTAAAAATTATATTTTTCTTTTATAGCAACCTTGTAAGCGTGTTTAATGAAATCTGGGTCAGCAAAGGCAGAAACCATCATTAAGAGGGTTGATTTAGGAGTATGAAAATTTGTAATCATACTATTGGCAATTGAAAATTCGTAAGGGGGGAATATAAATTTATGAGTCCATCCTTTATATTGATTTAATAAGCCTGAAGATGAAACTGAACTTTCTAAACCACGCATAACCGTTGTACCAACAGCACAAATTTTTCTTTTTTTCGCTTTAGCTTCATTTATTTTCGTAACTGCTATTGAATCTATGATAAGCTCTTCGGAATCCATCTTATGTTTTGAAAGATCTTCTACTTCAACAGGGCTAAAAGTTCCAAGCCCCACATGTAAAGTTAGCTCTGCTAAGTCAATACCTTTAATCTCTAATCGCTTGAGTAAATGCTTTGAAAAGTGAAGTCCAGCCGTTGGTGCAGCGACAGCTCCCTCATGTTTAGCATAAATAGTTTGATATCGCTCTTGATCATCATCATCAATAGGACGAGTTATATATTTAGGCAATGGTGTTTGCCCTAATTCGGTTAACTTAGAACGAAACTCAGTATAACTCCCATCAAACAGAAAGCGAAGTGTTCGACCTCTAGAGGTCGTATTATCAATTACCTCTGCTACCAAACTGTCATCATTACCGAAGTATAGTTTATTTCCAATACGGATCTTTCGTGCAGGATCTACTAAAACATCCCAAAGTCGTTGTTCTTGATTAAGCTCACGAAGTAAAAATACTTCAATGCGAGCACCAGTTTTTTCTTTATTCCCAAAAAGTCGAGCTGGAAACACTTTTGTATTGTTCAATGCCATTACATCTCCCTCTTCAAAAAAATCAATTACTTCTTTAAAGGTATGATGCTCTATTTTTTCTTCCTTTCGGTTTAAAACCATCAATCGAGATTCGTCTCGGTCAATTGCAGGTCTTTGAGCTAAGAGGGATTCAGGGAGTTCGAATTGAAAGTCTGAAAGTTTCATCTATAAATTTTTAGAATGCAAATATAATGTTCTAATGAAGGGGTTGTCAAGTAAATTAGCAATTATATATTAGCTATTTTAAAATCGAGACTATTCAAATCTTTCCAAAAGTCAGGATAAGACTTTGATACTACTTCAGCTTTCTTAATAGATAAAGAAATTTTAATTGCGAGTGGGGCAAATGCCATTGCCATTCTGTGGTCATCATATGTTGAAATTGTAATTCCTTTTTTAAAATTTTGGCCAGCAGATAGATGTAAGCTTTTATCAGTAACTGAAATTTTAGCGCCTAATAAGGAAAGTTCATTATATAATGCTGTTAAACGATCTGTTTCTTTGATCTTTAGAGTATGTAAACCTTCAAGATCACACCCAATACCTAATCCGTAGCAACTTACGGCTATAGTTTGTGCTATATCAGGAGAGTTCGAAAGATCCCATTTGATTCTTTTATTAAGTGGAACTTTTTCTTTTGTTAAAATTAAATTATTCCCCTCAAAACGAGAATTTACTCCCAAATCTTTATAGATGGACCTCAAAACAGAATCACCCTGTAGACTATTTTTTTTATAGCTTTTAAGATAAATATGAGCTTGATCAGCTAATGCAGCAATGCTAAAAAAATATGATGCAGAGCTCCAATCAGACTCGACTATTTGGATTGAATTCTTAATTTGATTAGAGCTCTTGACTATGATTCGCTGACCTTTAAAATCTGATTCAATACCTAAATTTGTCATTAAGTCTAGTGTCATATTAATATAGGGTACTGATGTTACTTTTCCAACAAGATTTATTTCGATACCTCCATCTAAAACAGAACCTAACATAATTAAAGAGGAAATATATTGACTGCTTATATCAGCAGGGAGGCTTATAGATCCACTATATAATTTTTTACCTTTAATTCTTAGTGGTGGATAGCCTTTTTCTTTTTCGTACTCAATATTAGCTCCTAATGACTTAAGAGCTTCAACAAGAATTTTAATAGGTCTCTGTTGCATTCTGGATGAACCAGTCAAAACAACCTCTCTTCCTTCTAATTGAGAAAAATAAGCTGTCAAAAAACGCATAGCAGTTCCAGCATGTTGGACGTCAATTAAGTCTGAACTTGAATTAAGTGCAGATTCCATGACAAAACTGTCATCAGAATTTGACTTATTTTCAATTTTAAAATTATTAAAAAGAGCTTTTAAAAGAAGTAATCTATTAGTTTCACTTTTAGAACCTGTGATTTTTACTTCCCCATTACAAATCTGTGTTTCATGCGAGAGATTAAGATCCATTTTTAATCTAGAGGGTTTAACTTTGGATTTTTATGGTGTCTGTCATGATCTCGTTTTGTTTTTTTTATCATTTTTTTTTCAAAAGCTTCATTCAGATCAACTCCAGTTTGGTTTGCTAAACATAGAGCGACAAAAATTACATCAGCCAACTCTTCGCCAAGATCTTTACTTTTATCCGTTGCCTTTTCAGATTGTTCTCCATATCGTCTGGAAATAATCCGAGCGACTTCTCCTACTTCTTCTGTTAACTGAGCCATATTAGTGAGTTCGTTAAAGTAACGGACCCCGTGCTTTTTAATCCAATTATCAACGGCCTTTTGAGCTCCTTCTAAATCCATGTTCAAAAATAAGAATTAATGTTGGCATTCTATCCCAGATATAATTTTAGATGAAAATTTGATTTAATTCATCCATAGAATAAACAATTGGACATTGATTATGTTCTAATTCATTATGAGTATTAAAGTGAATGGCT
>CABYBK010000036.1 GCA_902517245.1 uncultured Bacteroidota bacterium
TTTCTCATGATTGTTGCGAGAGCGAAGAATTTTATTAACGATATCTCCATCATTAGTCATTAAAATCAAACCTTCACTCATTTTATCTAATCTTCCGATTGGGAAAATACGCCGGGGGTAGTTAATATAATCGATAATATTATCTTTTTCAACTCTTGTATCAGTCGTACAAACAATCCCAGTTGGTTTGTTAAATGCTATGTAAACATTACCTTCTTTAAGATTTTCAACAAGAATTCCATCGACTTCAATCCTGTCACTGGAGCTTACTTTTTGCCCCATTGAAACTGCTTTTCCATTTACTTTAATCCTGCCATGATCAATTAGTTTATCTGCAGCTCTTCTGGAACAGTGACCTATCTCGCTTAAATATTTATTAATACGTATGCCACTTGTTTTACTATCCATAGATCAAATTTCTATTTCGTCTGTAGGTTTTAAATGGAAAGTTTTTCTAAAAATACTAACAAAAAGATAAAGAAGTGGGGTGTCTAAAGCAGCCACAAGTATTTTAAAAAGAAAACTAGAAATAACAAGACCCCAAAAAAGTGTCCATTCTAATACACCAAAAATGCTTAATAATCCTATTACCAATAATGAATCTACAAATTGAGAGGTAAAAGTCGAGAAGTTATTTCTTAACCATAACATTTTACCTTGGGTAAGATTTTTCCAAAAATGATAAATACGAATATCTATAAACTGAGCTATCAAATAAGCAATCATTGAGGCTAAAACTGCAATTGGAGAAAGTGCAAATACTTCATTAAATGTTTGATCATCAATTGGAGAATTTTTAATAGCAGGAACTTCATTTGCCATTAAAAGAATTCCCATAGAAAAAAATGAGGCAAAAATACCGATGATTACTACTTGATTAGCACTTTTTTTACCATAGATTTCCGAAATCAAATCAGTTATTAAAAATGTAATTGGGTAGGGAAGGACCCCCACAGAAAGCTCAAATAGAGAATTTCCAAATATTTTAATGTCAAAAGGATACCAATAGAAAAATTTTTGAAAAATTAGATTTGAAACAACTAAGGAAGTTATGAATAGTCCGGCTAGGAGTAAATATAAGTTTTTAGCAAGTTCCTTTTTTTGATTTGTCATTTAATTAATAATAAGTTCAAATGGAAGAAGGGTTTGAATATATGGCAATGATACATTGGCTTGGGTGCCCTTCAAGATCAATAATATTTGTTCTGGCAACAGATTTTCTAAACGATTTTTATTGTGTATTGAAGGAGTAATTCCACTTAACATATTTTCTAAATTCTCTTCAAATTTTGGATACTCAATGACATTGTAGTTATCTATTTCTGAAATTTCTGCAGCTAATTTTATGGCATCTTTCAACCCACCCAGACCATCTATAAGACCTATATCTAAAGCTTGTTTACCACTCCAAACTCTACCTTGAGAAAGTCTTTCAACTTCTTTTGAGCTTAAGTTTCTTCCATCAATCACCCTCTGTTTGAAGGTATCATAAACACTTTCAATTCCCCTTTTCATTTGTTTTTCGTAGGATTCACTAAGATTTTGATATGGACTGTAACCAATGGCATTAGGGTGAGTTTCTACTGATTCAGATTGAATTCCGATATCATCTAAAAAACCTTTAGCGTTTGGTAAAGTAGCGAAAACACCAATAGATCCTGTTATTGTTAAAGGATCAGCAAAAATATGATCTGCACCAGCAGCTATATAATAACCTCCAGATGCAGCAGTATTTCCCATAGATACAATAACCGGTTTAGATTCTTTCAATTTTTCTATAGCCCTCCAAAGCAACTCTGATGTCAAAGCACTTCCACCAGGAGAATCAATCCTTAAAATAACTGCTTTGATCCAATCGTCATTAGCTAATTCTTCAATGGTTTCAACAAACACTCCTTGTGCTATAATAGATTCAGAACCCTCTCCATACAGGATAGTTCCCTTAGCAAAAACAATCGCAATTCTGTCTTTAATTGATGCATCATAAGATTTATTTGTTCTATTAATTCTATCTACACTTACCTTTTTAAGCTTATCGTCTTTGTCTAATTCCAAACGAGTTTTAATTTTTTCGATAAAAGCATCTTCATAAGCTAAACCGTCTATTAGTCTTGATGAAATGGCATCCTGAGGAATTGAAATTTTATTGGTTGCTATTTCATCTAAAGTTTCAGGTAATAATCCCCTCGAAGCTGATATTTCTTCTCTAAGTGTAGACCAAATATCGTTGAGTAAACTACTTATTTGATATTTATTTTCATTACTCATCTCATTTTCTAAAAATGGTTCCACTGCACTTTTATATTTACCATGGCGGACAACCTCCATTTTAAATCCATATTTATCTTGAAAGTCTTTATAATATAAAATCTCTGAAGCAAGTCCTTTAAATTCCATATTTCCTGCTGGATTTAAAAATATAGAATCTGCAACAGATGCAAGAAAATATCCTTTTTGGGTAAATACATCTCCATATGCATAAATAAATTTGCCCTTAGATTTAAAATCTTTTAGAGCCCTTCTTATGCTGTTGGTTTGTGCCCATCCAGATGAGATAAAATCAGAGCGAAGGCTTATTCCTTTGATTTTTGGATTTTCTGACGCAATATCGATGGCTGAAAGAATATTTGGTAAACCTATAACCTGATCTTCAAGTCCTAAAATATTTTGAATTTCATCGAAAACAGGGGGTCTTTCTACAATTGGTAGGTTCAAGTCTAAATTTAAAATACTATTGTCACTCAAAGTAACACTTCCACTAGAAGCATTAAAAATACTTGCAGTAGCAGATATAATTAAAAGTAAAATAACAAATAAGAGTCCAAAAGCAGTGAGTGAACCTAAAACGGAGGCAAAAAAACTTTTTGTAAAATTCATTTAATAAGCTTTAAAGTTGACGTTACAAATATAGGGTTTTGTAGCTTTGTCATCATTTTAAATTTTGTTTTGAAAGACCAAATTATAATTTCGTTAGGCAGTAATCGAGGAGACAGATTGGAGTCACTATATAAGGCTTTAGCACATCTTGATTCTCACCCTATAAAAATAAATTCTTTGTCAAAAGTATATGAAACTCCCTCATGGGGATTTGAAAGTGAACCATTTTACAATGCATGTGTGACCCTTGAAACAAAACTCAATCCTAAATCTCTTTTAGGTGTATTATTGGATGTAGAAGAAAAAATGGGGAGATATCGCACTAAAAAAAACGGTTATGAATCAAGAATTATAGATTTAGACCTGCTTTTTTATAGAAGTAAAATTATATTTTCGTCTGAATTAAAAGTTCCTCATCCTAGATTACACCAACGTAACTTTGTATTGGCACCTCTTTGTGAAATTGCACCTAAATTTGTTCATCCAATTTTACACCAAACATCTGAAGAGCTATTTCAAAAAAGCTCGGACAATACAACTGCTAATCCTTTAATTTATGATTTAAGCCTACCTCCAATTTTTAAAAAATTTCCTTATATAGTAATAGAGGGTAATATTGGTGTTGGCAAAACAACTTTAGCTACTAAAATCGCTAAATATTACAGGGCAACACTTTTAACTGAATCTTTTTCAAATAATCCTTTTTTAGAAGATTTTTATAAAAATCCAAAGTCATTTGCTTTACAAGCAGAAAAATTTTTCCTAAATGATAGGTTCGAAAATGATATTTCTTTTTGGAAAAAAAAATATGATTTTGTAGTTGCTGATTTTTCAATATATAAATCCTTAGTTTTTTCTAGTATAAATTTAGATACCCTTGAATATAATACTTACAAGAAAGATTTTGAAGACAGAATAAAATCTATAAAAAAGCCAGATCTTTTGATATTTCTTAAATGCGGAATATCAAGACTAAAAGCTAACATTCAGAGCAGAGAGCGTTCCTTTGAAAAAAACATTAACCGAAACTATCTTACTAGTCTTCAAAAAGGATATAAAGAGTTACTAAAAAAAGATTTATCTATTAATATTAAAGAGATTGATGTAAATAAAAAAGATTTTGAAAGTGATGAAAATACTTTTAAAAGTATTCTTAGAGCAATTTTCAGAGCTTCGTTTTAGTAAAAAAATCCCATATCACAAGACCCGCAGCAACACTTATATTTAGAGAATGTTTTGTTCCAAATTGAGGAATTTCAATGGCCCTTTTACAAATGTTTATCACTTTTTGGTCTACACCTTTTACTTCATTTCCTAAGATAAAAGCATACGATTTTTTGGGCTTAGGATTAAAAAAATCTAATGATGTAGAACCTTCTGTTTGTTCAATGGGCCATACAGATATTCCCTTAGATTGGAGTTTTTTAACAATTTCTATTGTAGAATCTACATGCTCCCAAGCTACATTCTCTGATGCGCCTAATGCTGTTTTCTGAATATCCTTGTGTGGTGGTGAAGCGGTTATTCCGCAGAGATAAATCTTTTCTACTAGAAAAGCATCAGCTGTTCTAAAAACAGACCCGATGTTATTTAAACTTCTAATATTGTCTAATACAATTATGAGAGGTAATTTTTTAGATACCTTAAAATCTTCTATTGATTTACGATCTAATTCTTCATTTTTAAGTTTTCTCATAAATTGTAAAAAAACAAAAATACATACAATAAAATTTATTAGGTGATTTGCATCTTTGTTTTTGGGGAAACCTTCAAATTTTAAATACATTAGTAAAAATCAATTTAAGTGTCTAAAGAAGTAAAAGAAACGCCGCTTATGAAGCAGTATAATCGCATCAAGGCGAAATATCCTGATGCCTTATTACTTTTTCGTGTTGGTGATTTTTATGAAACTTTTGGAGAAGATGCTATTAGCGCTTCGAAAATTCTTGGAATAATCTTAACTAAGCGTGGTGCTGGAAGTACAAGTGAAACAGAACTTGCAGGATTTCCGCATCATTCAATAAACACTTATTTACCTAAGTTGGTGAAGGCAGGCTGTCGAGTTGCTATTTGTGACCAATTAGAGGATCCTAAAATGACTAAGACCATCGTAAAGCGCGGAGTTACAGAATTAATTACACCTGGCGTATCGCTTAACGATGACGTTTTAGACCAAAAAAAAAATAATTATTTAGCAGCTATTTTTTATAAAAAAAATTGGGGAGTTTCTTTTTTAGATATCTCAACAGGTGACTTTTCTGTTTCAGAGGGTAATCTAGAACAAATTCAACAATTACTTGAGAGTTATAGCCCTAGTGAAGTTTTGATTCCAAAGCCAAAAAAGAAGTTTTTTATAGAGCAGTTAGGTGAACAATTTCCATTTTTTTACATAGAAGATTGGCCTTTTGAATTAAGCACAGCTAAAAATAAACTGATATCACATTTTCAAACTAATTCTCTTGAAGGATTTGGAATTCATAAATATACTGTAGGGATATCAGCTGCTGGTGCCGTGATGCATTATCTCTCCGAAACCCAACATGAAAAATTACAACATATAACTCGGCTTGTCCCAATAATTCAAGGTAGTTATGTTTGGTTAGATCAATTTACTCAAAGAAACCTGGAACTTTTTCATCCAAACCATCCTGAAGGTGTTACATTGATAAAAGTGATTGATCAAACAAAAACTCCTATGGGAGCACGTCTTTTAAAGCGATGGCTTGCTTTTCCCTTGAAAGAAATTAGATTAATAGAAGAAAGACAAAAATGTGTAAAAGAATTTTTGGAAGATGAAGCTCTTTTAGATCAAACAATTAAAGCACTTGATCAAATTATCGATATTGAAAGAGTCATGGCTAAAATAGCTACAGAGAAAATATCTCCAAGAGCATTAAACCAATTGACATTTTCTTTGAAAGCTATTGAGCAATTTAAATTTTATGTAAAGGAATTAAAAACTTCATGTCTAAAAAAGCAAATTAATGAGCTTTCTTCATGTAAAAATCTTTTAACCATACTTGAAAATTCTTTGCACCAAGATGCTCCTGTTTTGGTTTCCAAAGGAAAAGTTATTGCAAGAGGCTTTTCAAAAGAGTTAGATAAATTAAGAGACCTACGTGAAACATCTCAAGCTCACTTGGATAAAATGCTAGAAAGGGAAACTGAGCGAACCCAAATACCATCGCTTAAAATTGCTTTCAATAATGTATTTGGTTATTACATTGAAGTTAGAAATACTCATAAAGATAAAGTTCCACAAGAATGGATTCGAAAACAGACATTAGTAAACGCAGAACGTTATATAACAGAAGAATTAAAAACGTTTGAATCAGAAATTTTACAAGCTGGGGATCTTATTTTAAACCTAGAACAACAATTATTTAGTGAGTTAGTGCGAAACTTGCAAAACGGATTAGAGGTTTTAAAACAAAATGCTGCTGCAGTGGCTCAGTGGGACGTATTGAGTAATTTTGCAAAAATGGCAAAAAAAAATAATTACTCTTGCCCAAAAATGACTAATGATAACTTTTTAGATATACAGGGTGCAAGACACCCTGTAATAGAAAAACAATTACCACTGGGTACGCCATACATTGCTAATGACGTTTACTTAGATCGTGAAACTCAACAAATAATTATGATTACTGGACCTAATATGTCTGGAAAATCAGCATTACTTCGTCAAATAGCTTTGATCTCGCTTTTAGCTCAAATAGGGAGTTTTGTTCCAGTCACAAAAGCCACTATTGGGATTGTAGATAAGATTTTTACTCGTGTTGGTGCCAGTGACAATATTTCAATGGGGGCTTCAACTTTTATGGTAGAAATGAACGAAACAGCATCTATCCTTAATAATATTTCACAGGGTAGCCTAGTGCTTTTGGATGAAATAGGAAGAGGAACTAGTACCTATGATGGTATTTCCATAGCATGGGCTATAACAGAATATTTACATGAGCACCCATTTCGACCTCGAGTTTTATTTGCAACACATTATCACGAATTGAATGAAATGACCAAGTCTTTTCAGCGGGTTAAAAACTTTAACGTATCGATTAAGGAGACAAAAGATGATGTTCTTTTTTTAAGAAAGTTGGTTCCTGGGGGAAGTGCTCACAGTTTTGGGATTCATGTAGCAAAAATGGCTGGTATGCCACAACATGTTTTAGGTACTGCTAAAGCTAAACTTAAAACTTTGGAAAGTTCTCATGGTCTGAAAAAGGATAATATTAAAAAAGACAGTGAATCCGAATTACAGCTAAGTTTTTTTAATCTTGATGATCCACTACTTGAAGCTATAAGAGAGGAGATCGCATCTTTAGACATCGACACATTAACTCCGGTTGAAGCCTTAATGCAATTAAATCAAATAAAACGAAGAATTTCTCAAAAGGGCCAAGGCTAGATTAATGATTTTTTTGATTTAAAAGATTAAGTCATATTTAGATTTTATTTTACATTTGCATTCCACAATGCGAAAGTAGCTCAGGGGTAGAGCATCACCTTGCCAAGGTGAGGGTCGCGGGTTCAAATCCCGTCTTTCGCTCAGATTATCGCTCGGATGGTGGAATTGGTAGACACGTTGGACTTAAAATCCAATGACCATTGCGGTCGTGCGGGTTCAAGTCCCGCTCCGAGTACAAAGGGAGATGTTCGAAAGTCTATCTCCTTTTTATTTTTAGTTAAAATAGATTACTTCAGTGTTTTTTTTACCTTTAATAAAACTAAATAAATATATATAATGAAAAATCTATTATTGTTAATTATCATAGCAAGTTTTGTGGCTTGTAATACTTCTGTTTCAGAAACTCCTGCAATGGAAGAGGTGAAAACTAATGGAGAGCCTGAGGGGCCTCACACTTCTGCTGATTGGAAAATATGGGCTTACAGCACTGCAGCTCCCTCATTTATTGCTTCTGGATGTACAGTAGTTGATGTTGACGGAACTATTTTAAGAGAAGGAACAAATGGTTGGACTGCTATGGCGGGAAATCCCAGGGGTATGTCAGACCCAGAGAATGGATGGAAAGATGCGCACGAAGCAATGCCTATGGTTGCAGATGCTCAAGGCATGAAATGGGCAATGGCCTATATGGGTGGAACAAAACCTGAACTAGACCACGATGGATGGATGTATATGCTTCATGGTGACATGGGAGAAGATAACTCCGTAGGAATGAGATTGAGTGTTGATAGTGATGGAAAGATTGACATAAAAGAAAAAGAGACAGCTGCTGAAGGTCAATGGATAGTATCTGGACCACATTTAATGTTGATGCCTAAAGATCCTGCCTCTCTGGAGGGTTTAACTACTGATTTTAATTCTGGTGGGCCATACATTATGTTTAAGGGAACTGGATATGATCACGTCATGATACCAGTTGAGGGATATTATGATTATCAACCACAACAATAAGTCAAATAAATTCAATTCATAAGCCCCTTTTTGAAAAAAGGGGCTTTTTTATTTTAAAAGAATAATTTTTTAAAAAGAGCTATCTAAAAATCACACTTTGGAATTACGGACCCATGTGGATCTAGCTTAACGTCTCCTAAAATCTCCTGCATTCGGATAAAAAACTTAGTATTTTTTATATGCTCAATTTCTTCAGCAATCTCGTGAACCTCATCTAAATCAAATTGCATCTTATTAACTAAATACAGTTCAATTAAACGATGTTTTGCAATAATCTTAACGGCAGCTTTTTTACCATCTCGAGTTAAAAGAATTGGTTTGTAAGCTTTGCTGTCAATCAAATTCATAAAAACTAATTTTTTTATCATATTTGATACAGTAGATTTACTAACATTGAAATGTTTTGACAGGGAAGTGACGCTGACTTTTTGTAATTTTTCATCCATCTTATAAATGGCTTTAAGATAATTTTCCTTTTCGATAGTCTTTTGCATAGAAAATGTTTTGCAGTATAAAACTAATTAATATTTTTGTGAACGATAATACAATATGCCAATTCGTTCGTTTATCTTATTTTTTTTATTCCAAATAACCTCTGCACAGGAATTTTCTTTCGTTGGAGAGGTCTACTATGATAAACAACCCCTGGAAGGTGTTTCGGTAATTTTAAAAGGATCAAAACTTGGAACGATAACCAATTCAAAAGGACAATTTAAATTATACTTTACTAATTTAAAAAATCCAAGATTGATATTCTCACATATTGGTTACAAACCAATTGAAGTTAAAATAAAATCTAATAATTTAAATTTAGGTACTATCATTTTAGAATCTGATGATAGGTTAGACGAAGTAGTTGTTTCAGGAACCTTAAAACCAGTTTCTAGGTTAGATAGTTCTATACCAGTTGAGGTTTATGCTCGAACCTTTTTTAAAGCTAATCCAACAGCATCAATTTTTGAAGCGTTAGAAAATATAAATGGAATTCGTCCACAATTAAATTGTAATGTTTGTAATACAGGCGATATACATATAAATGGCCAAGAAGGAAGTTACACAATGGTCCTCGTTGACGGCTTACCAATTGTAAGCGGGTTATCTACAGTCTATGGATTATCTGGTATTCCAAAATCTTTGATCGAACGTGTCGAAGTAATCAAAGGCCCAGCTTCAACATTATATGGTTCAGAGGCTATTGGTGGAGTAATTAATTTAATTACTAGGTTGCCTGAAAGCACATCTAAATTTTCTGTAGATTCATTTCTTTCTGGATGGGGAGAAGTTAATACAGACATCGGATACAAATACAATTTAACTGGAAACAACTCAGGAATATTAGGGATCAACTATTTTAATTATTCAAACCCCATAGATAATAATCAAGACGGTTTTACTGATTTAACATTGCAAGACCGTATTTCTATTTTTAATAAGTTAACATTTGGTAAAAAATTATCTATTGCTTCTCGGTTTGTATATGAGGACAGGTGGGGTGGTCAAATGAATTGGTCATCTGAATATAGAGGGGTTGATAGTCTATATGGTGAGAGTATTTATACATCAAGATTTGAGATTTTTGGGAAGTATGAATTTAATTCTAAGTTCTCATTCAGTTTTAGTTTTAATGATCATAATCATAACTCTTTTTATGGACTAACTCCCTTTAATGCTGATCAAAGTATTGGATTTGGACAGTTTATTTGGAATGAAAATATGAAAAGACATGATATTTTATTTGGAGTAGCTTATCGTTACACATATTATGACGATGATACCACGGCTACTTTTAATGAACTTACCACTTTGAATAGTCCTACCAACACTCAATTACCAGGAGTTTTTATTCAAGATGAGATAAAATTAAATTCAAAAAATAATCTATTACTTGGATTTCGTTATGATTATAATTCTACTCATGGAAATATTTTTACTCCAAGGATTAATTATAAAACAACCAATCAAGACAAGAGTGCGATATTTCGATTGAGTTTAGGATCTGGTTATAGGGTAGCAAAAGTTTTTACAGAAGATCATGCTGCCTTAACAGGGGCCCGTGATATTGTTTTTTTAGAAGATTTAGATCCTGAAAGATCATGGAATATAAATGCCAATTTTCTAAAAAAATTATACATTAAACAAGGAGCTATAATAGACTTTGATATCAGTATTTTTTATACCCAATTTTCAAATAAAATTATTCCTGATTATGATACGGATCCTAATAAAATTATTTATACTAATCTTTATGGGGAATCAATAAATCAGGGAGTCTCAGTCAATCTTAACCTTTTGATGCAAAACGGGATTAGAGTCAATTTGGGTGCAACATATATTGACTCTTTCATAGATCAAAATGACTTAAAAAAAAGACCTTATTTAACCGAAAAATTTCAAGGAGTTTGGAAGCTAGAGAAAAAATGGAAATCGTCTAATCTCTCATTGGATATTACCGGTTCAGTTATAGGGCCATTGCTTTTGCCAACCCTAGGGCCTCTAGACCCGAGGGCATCTTATTCCCCAGCATTTCATATTATAAATATTCAACTTACTAAATCTTGGAATAATATTTTTGAAACCTATTGTGGAGTTAAAAATCTTCTTGATTTTACACCATCTGCAGAAAGTATTGCACGGTCATTTGACCCATTTGACAATGGAGTTAGCTTTGATGTTGAAGGAAATGCATTATCTACACAAAATAATCCTTTCGCTTTAACATTCGACCCTTCTTATGTTTATGCATCAAATCAAGGTGTTCGTTTTTTTTTCGGTCTACGATGGAAACTTAATTGATCTTAGCTTTTCTAAATAAATAGATTCAAATTTATTTATAACTAGATCTGCAATTCTATAGTCCTGGTTTTTAGAATGGCCTCCATCAAAAGCAACACAAAAAATACCTGCAGACTTAGCCGCTATAATTCCATTAGTTGCGTCCTCGATAACCAAACACTTCTTTTTTGGATGACCAGTAAGTTTAGCTGCTTTTTCAAAAATCTCGGGGTTAGGTTTAGAGGCTTTCAAATCAGCTCCACTTATTTTTGCTTTGAAGTACTGGTCCAAATCAAATTTTTTAAAAATCATATTGATATTATCCATAGAGGCTGAGGAAGCAAGCACTAGAGTAATTCCATTTTGTTTGTAATGTTGAATTAATTTCAATACACCATCAATTAACTTAAATTCGTAACCATTTTTAAATAAACTTTTAAAATATTTTCGCTTAGTTTTAACTAATAATTTGGGTGAGAGATTTAGTGAAAACTCAGCACATAATTTTTCGCAAATAGGCAACGTCGCCATCCCGGTAAAGGAGCCATATAATTCATCTGAGACATTTAGATTAAATTCTCTAAACATCATTTGATAAGCTTTTTTATGTATTGGTTCACTATTTATAATGACCCCATCCATATCAAAAATCACAGCTTTTATCATTTTAAACTTTTTAAAAATCTTACATAAAACTAAAGCAACTCAACTGAATAAATACTTAAATGATACCCTAAAATTATTTTTATTGATAATAAGTAATTAATTTTATAATATGAGTTTACTTTTCTCTGTTTTAATTTCTATTCTCTTTGGGCTTCAAAATGATTGGCCTGTATACTTCGAAAATAATCAAATTAAAATATCATTTAAGGATGTAATTTGTGACGATATTAAAAACGGTGTTTCTTTTGAGTATTACATGATTGAAGTTAAAAATAAAACAAATGAAACATTGGTTATAAACTATTATTTAGGGGATAAAAAACATGAAGAAAATAAGGTTGCATTTGTATTAAATCCCTTAGAGATAAAAAAGGGAAATTGTGGCTACAACCCAATAAAACTTAAACTATTCAAAGCAGAAACCTTAAATAAAAAATCTAGAAATTCAGTAAAATTCAGTTTAAATAATATTGAGACAATTGAAGTATACTAGACTAGTTTTTCTTATTTTATTGGTAAACATTGCTTTGGGGCAAAGTGTTGATTATTCTGCGACACTTGTTTCTAAAACGTGTGATGGTACTACAATGAGGTTTGAAGCAGCGTTTACACCCGGTGCAACAAGTGTAACAGAGTATGATTTTAATGATGGGAATCGACCTGCGGGTTGGGACTCTTCTCCATATTTAGTAGCACAACCATGTAATCCACCCAGAGGTGTTAGATCTCCGCCTTCAAATTATTTTTGGGCTACTACACTTCAGTCTGGAGGCCCAAATAATGGAAGAAGATTTGTTCAAACATCAGCTGTTGATGTTTCTCAGGGTGGAAGTATTGAGTTTTATATTCGGTATGGTGCTGATGATCCAGGAAGGGGTTGTGAAGACCCCGATCTAAGAAATGAAGAGGTTTATTTGCAATATAAACTTGATGGAGGAAGTTGGGTAAATATGTATGAAGATTGGGATACTGTTCGAAATAAAACTGCCGCTTGGTATAGCTGGCATTTTCAAAATGTTCCAATTCCTGACGGGGCTAAGTCAAGTTCAACTTCATTTAGATGGTATCAACCGAGTAATTCTGGCTCACCTTGGGACAACTGGGGTCTTGATGATATTGTAGTTAAGGCTATATCACCTCCTTCTGCATCTTGGGAAGCAGGTTACAGTAATCTTAGCAGTGACACATTTAGTATTCCATCAAATACAGTTTCATTTACAAAGCTTTTTCCACCAAGTAATCAAGACAAAATTTATTCAGTTACAGTATCTACCACCCTTACAAATTCTGCAATTATAGCTATATCAAAAGATGTAAATGTTCCAGCAAGTGATATAAATGCACCACTTGTAGATCCTATGCCTTCACTAACATTTAATACAGATACAGGATCTTGTACAACTCAGCTTACTCTCCCTCAATTAGGTACAATTTCAGCAACAGATAGCTGTACATTTTCAATTGAAAATGATAATCCAGACTTACTATTTTCTTTAGGGAGTAATATATTAAGATGGTCGATCACAGATGCCGCAAGTAATACAACCGTTGTAGCTCAGGAAATTAATGTTATTGATAACGAAGATCCAGTTTTATCGATACCTGGAGATATTCTTGACGCAGGATCATGTTCCGATTCCATTGGTATTGCTAGTGCTACTGATAATTGCGGAGGTACTCTTACTATAACAAACAATGCATCAGCAACATTAAGCATAGGGGATAATTTTATTGAGTGGGCAGCTGAGGATGCTTCAGGTAATAAGGTTTTTGCTATACAAAAGGTTGTGGTTATAGATACCACTTCACCAACAATTACTGCACCTGAAGATATAACAATAACTGCTGTTTCCGGTGTTTGTTTAACAAATTTAAATCTTGGAACACCAACAAATATTACCGATAATTGTACAGTAAACACCCCCACAAATGATGCGCCTGCAAGTTTTACTACAGGAATAACAACAGTAACATGGACAGTAACAGATAATGCAACACCTGCTAACATAGCTACTGATATTCAAATTGTAAATATTATTGACAATATTCCTCCGGAGTTGATAATTCCTCTTGGACCAAAAACTATTAATGTTTGTGCATCTTCTGCCCTGGGGGAAATTAAAGTATCAAATATTAATGATTGTTCACCTCCTTTTACTATTACGAATAATAAACCAGCGAAATTTCCTCCTGGAACGACTTCAGTTACTTGGACAATAACTGATAGATTTGGTAACATTAATACTTTTGTTCAATCTGTAACCTATTCAGTAGATATAAACCCGATAATTGAAGTCCAAGAAAACAACAAAATTATTGAAGTAAATACTGATCCAGGTACTTGTTTTGCCATAATAGATATTGTTGATCCAGATATAAGTGGTGACTCTGATTGTAATGGTTTCACATTTAAAAGCGATGCACCTTTTAAATTTTCAAAAGGAACCACTTTAATAACTTGGACAGCAAGCGATACATTTGGTAATCAATCAACAGCGACTCAAACGGTAATAGTAAGTGATAATCAAGCTCCAGTCGCAAGGGGTAATAATATTGAAGTTCAAATTGATAGTAGAAGCCAATTAAATATCTCTTGGGAAGCAATAAATAATGGAAGTTATGATAATTGTGAAATTAAGTCATTCGAGTTTGAGTCTGAAATCCCTGGTTTAGTTCTTCCTGAAAAAAAGGATATACCCCAAGATTATTACTATCCCCCTCCAACCAATAAAAATAATTCAGAAGGTAAAAGTAAAACATCATATAGGGGTAAAAGCTTACTTGCCAATTGCGATAATTTGGGGGAAAAAGAAATTACTTTTAAGGTTTTTGATCAATCAGGAAACGAAGGATCAACTACTGTAAAAATAATTATAACTGATAAAGATAGCTTTTGTGCTCCGCCATCAGAACCTGCTCCTTTAAATACGGATAATGATGAAGATGGAATACCAAATACTATTGATCCAGATGACGATAATGACGGGTTTGACGATTTCACTGAACTTTCAGCTGGATCCGATAGTTTGGAATTTGATAGCATACCAATAGATACAGACGGAGATGGAATTTTTGATGATGTAGATCTAGATGATGACAACGATGGTCAATCTGACTTGATAGAATTGGACTGTGGCTCTGATCCGAAAAATGGATTTTCAAAAGCTGAAGATTTCGATTTCGATGGGATACCTAATTGTTTAGACTTAGATGATGATAATGATGGTTATGATGATATAGTTGAACTCAATGCCGGAACAAATCCACTAAATGCAAAGGAATACCCTGATGATTCAGATGCTGATGGAGTACAAGGGCCATTTGATAATTGCCCTGATGTTGCTAATCCAGATCAATTAGACAGTGATTCAGATTTCTTTGGAGATGTTTGTGATAATTGTCCTCTTATTTACAATATATATCAAGAAGATATTGATCAAGATGGTATTGGCGATATTTGTGATAATTGTTCTAAAAATGAAAACCCATTGCAGGAGGATTTTGATCAAGATGGATTAGGAGACCTTTGTGATAATTGTCCTCAAAATGATAATCCACTACAAGAGGACTATGATCAAGACGGACTAGGCGATGATTGTGACGATGATGATGATAATGACGGACAATCCGATAGGGATGAAATTACCTGTGGTTCAAACCCTAAAGATGAAACGTCCCTTAGCCCTGATATTGATGGCGATGGTATTTTGGATTGTTTTGATAATGATAATGATAATGATGGTATAGAAGATTCTATTGATCTTAATCCAACCCGCTCTGATGATTTATTAATTAGTAAATATATTTCTGACAATGGTGATGGCATCAATGATCAATTTATAATATTAAAAATTACTAATTATTCAAATAGTATTTTATCGATTTATACTCGAAATGGAGTTTTAGTTTATTCAAAACGTAACTATCAAAACAATTGGCCATCAGATGCTAGTGACAAAGAATTTCCTGAGGGGAGTTATTATTTCAAATTAGATTTAGAACAAGACGGGATTATTGATCATCAAGGTTGGATATATTTATCACGTTAAGAGTCACCTAAAACTTTTTCTATCAATCTTCTTGTATTAATAGATCCTTGATTTCTTGAAATACCGTTTCCGAAAAATTCAACACCAGCATAAATAAAATTAGGAGCACTTTTTAATATGGAGAACATCTTTTTAAAATCAGTATTTATTTCCTCTCCATTTTTATCAAAACTCTCTGATTTAGCACTAATTGCCCGAATATAAGGTGCAAGAATTTCAAATCCCCTGTAGGGATCGGGATAAAATGTGTCTGGATTTCTTTCTAATGTCCAATTTGTAAAGTCTCCCAGGATACCCACATTTTTCAGATTAACACCCTTCATAAGGCTTATTAGCCACTCTGGATCAGATGAATACCCATTGTGATTTTCAATCAGTAAATCTAGATCCTTTGATGCTGCATATTTTCCTAATTCTCTAACCCCTTGTATGGCATAATCAAGTTTTTCACTGTGAGAGACTGTAATATACTCCCCACAAACATTTCTAACCGCTTTACAGTTTAGTCTAGCCGCAACATCAATCCAATATTTATAAGTAGCAATTGCATTTTTACGTTTTTTAGAATCTTTGTCTCCAATATCTCCATTTCCTCCAGTAAGCATCACAGCACTTTTCATACCAGCTGATTCCATGGCATTATTCAT
>CABYBK010000037.1 GCA_902517245.1 uncultured Bacteroidota bacterium
AAATATTGAAGGATACAGAACTAAAGTAAATGAAAAAATCACGCGCATCGCTTCGTTATGCAAAATCTATCTTGTCATTTTCAGAAGAAAATAATACATCCAAGGAAGTAGCATTAGATATGCAAAAACTATCCGATTTAATGCAGGTAAATAGCGATTTACAAACTGCTTTAGAGAATCCATTAATAGCTAATGAAAAAAAGCTTATGATACTTAATGGTCTGTTTCCAGATGCTTCAGAATCAACAAACAAATTATTTTCATTAATGGCAGATAATAATAGGTTGGCAATTTTGGCTGAATCGGGCTATCATTTTCTTGAATTATATGCCATTTCTAATAAGATAACAAAAGCAACTGTTACCTCTGTTTCTCCACTTACTTATGACCTTAAAGAAATTGTACATAAAAAAGCAAAAACTTTTTCAAAAGGAGAATTAAAAATTGAAAATAAAATAGACCCAAACATAATAGGAGGGTTTATACTAAAAATTGGAGACATGCAACTAGACGCTAGCATTACAAGCCAGTTGAAAACAATAAAAACAAAATTAACTAAAGTAAATACGATCTAAAGAGAATTGATCATGGCAGATATAAACCCCGCTGAAGTATCAGCAATACTTAAAAATCAACTTGAAGGGTACAATTCATCATCCATTATAGATGAGGTTGGAACAGTACTTGAGGTAGGAGACGGAATTGCCCGAGTTTTTGGCCTTTCCAATGCTCAATATGGAGAATTGGTTTCTTTTGAAGAAGGACTAGAAGGAATGGTGCTAAACCTTGAAGAAGACCATGTTGGTGTTGTATTATTAGGGCCATCAAAAGGAGTGAAAGAAGGTGATACAGTCAAACGGACTCAACGAATAGCCTCAATCAATGTAGGAGAGGGCGTTGTTGGGCGAGTACTTGATACTCTTGGCAATCCAATTGACGGAAAAGGGAATATTGAAGGTCAACTTTTTGAAATGCCCCTTGAGCGTAAAGCACCGGGTGTCGTTTTTCGTCAACCAGTCAATGAGCCACTTCAAACTGGGATAAAGTCTATTGACGCTATGATTCCAGTAGGAAGAGGGCAAAGAGAATTAATAATTGGTGATCGTCAAACAGGAAAAACAACAGTTTGTATAGACACCATACTAAATCAAAAAGAATTTTATGATGCAGGAGAACCTGTATATTGTGTTTATGTTGCAATTGGTCAAAAAGCATCCACAGTAGCCGCAATTGCTAAAACACTTGAAGACAAGGGAGCAATGGCTTATACCACAATAGTTGCTGCTAATGCGTCTGACCCAGCACCAATGCAGGTTTATGCACCTTTTTCTGGAGCAGCTATAGGAGAATATTTTAGAGACACAGGTAGACCAGCATTAATTATTTACGATGATTTATCAAAACAAGCTGTCGCTTATCGTGAGGTATCTTTATTATTACGTCGCCCCCCTGGTAGAGAGGCATATCCAGGGGATGTGTTTTACTTACATTCCCGACTATTAGAGCGAGCAGCAAAAGTTATTGCCGATGATAATATTGCCAAAGAGATGAATGATCTACCAAAAGCTTTAAAAGACAAGGTAAAAGGTGGTGGCTCTTTGACCGCTTTACCTATTATTGAAACTCAGGCTGGAGATGTTTCTGCATATATACCAACAAATGTAATTTCTATCACTGACGGGCAAATTTTCCTAGAGTCAGATCTTTTTAATTCTGGAGTAAGACCAGCTATTAATGTTGGAATTTCGGTATCTAGAGTAGGTGGCTCAGCCCAAATAAAGTCAATGAAGAAAGTATCAGGGACTTTAAAACTCGATCAAGCTCAATTTAGAGAATTAGAGGCTTTTGCAAAGTTTGGATCAGATCTAGATGCTGCTACATTAGGTGTAATTGAAAAAGGTAAGAGAAATGTAGAGATTTTAAAACAAGCACAAAATGATCCTTTTACAGTAGAAGAGCAGACCGCAATTATTTACGCAGGGTCCAAAAATTTATTACGCTCAGTTCCAGTTGAAAGTGTTAAGGAATTTGAACAGAATTTCTTAGAGACTTTAAGGAAAAAACACAAGAAAACTTTAGCAGAACTTAAAGCAGGAAAACTAACAGATGCTGTATTAGATACACTTAATTCGGTAGCAAAAGATACTTCAGCACAATTTGAGTAAATAATGGCCAACCTAAAGGAAATACGAAATAGGATTGCATCAGTATCATCAACAATGCAAATTACTAGTGCCATGAAAATGGTGTCCGCGGCAAAATTAAAAAAAGCTCAAGACGCTATTACTATGATGCGTCCTTATTCAAGCACATTAAAACAATTAATTCATAATTTAAGCAGTTCCTTGGATGGTGACTCTCAAAATCCATATTCCCAGGTTCGATCTAAGAAATCAATTTTGTTAGTTTCAATAACATCTAATAGAGGACTTTGCGGGGCCTTTAACACAAATATTATTAAAAGGACAAAGCAGTTAGCCGGAGAAGACTACAAGAATAAAAAAGTTTCTTTGATGACTATTGGCAAGAAAGGATCTGAAATTTTGAGCAAAACAGGGAAAGTTGTCTCAAGTCATGATAATCTTTTTGACAATTTAAATTACAACGATGTAGGAAAAATTGCACAATTGGTGATGGATAATTTTGAGGAGAAAAATTATGATGAAGTTGTTTTGATATACAATCGATTTAAAAACGCTGCTACACAAATAGTACAAGTCGAACCCTTTTTACCAATCATCCCATCAGAAGAAACGGAGACTAATTCAAGTGCAGATTATATTTTTGAGCCAAGCCAGGCAGAAATTGTAAATGAGCTTTTGCCAAAATCTTTGAAGATCCAATTATTTAAGGCATTACGGGACTCATTTGCTAGTGAACATGGCGCGAGAATGACTGCAATGCACAAAGCAACAGACAATGCTACCGATTTAAGAGATCAGCTTAAATTGACATACAACAAAGCCCGTCAAGCTGCAATTACAAATGAAATTCTTGAAATTGTTGGAGGCGCCGAGGCTCTGAATAGTTAATGTTTGTAAAAAAAAGTAAACTAAAAGATTCGGTTATATTTTAAAAGTTGTTATTCTTAAATTATTAAGTGACAAAAAAATATTATTCTAATTTTTTAAAAGATATACCTTTATACTAAGATTGACCCAAGATTCTAATCTCAGAAAAATTCAACTCATTTGTTTTTATTGATAAATAGATTCAGAACCCTACCTGTAATATCTCTAATTAAAGATGAGGCATTTTTTTTTGAATACTCTATATCCAAGGGTCCGTTTTGTATTGAAAAAAGACCAGAAAATCCTGCTTCATACAATTTAGAATAGGGACCTTCTATATTTCCAGCTATTCCAACTACTGGCACGTTATATTTTTTCCCCAGATTGGCTACTCTGCCAGTAACTTTTCCATCTGTTGATTGTTTATCAATTTTTCCCTCAGCCGTAAAAATTAAATCTGATTTTTTAATAATATTTTCAAGTCTAACCATATTTGCTAATATCGAAAATCCAGACACTAAAGAGGCATTGAAAAAACCGTGCATACCGGCTGCTGTACCACCTGCTGCACCCCCTCCTTTTATCTTTGCTATTGAGCGCATAAAGTGTTTTTCTAATACTTTTGAAAATTGTGTAAGACTTTTTTCTAATATTTTTATGTCGGTTTTACTTGCTCCTTTCTGGGGCCCATATATAGTAGATGAACCAAAATTTCCAAGAAGAGGATTATTTACATCACAGGCAACTTTCCATTTTATACTTTTAGGAATTTGAGGAGGAATAATAGATTCTAATGAACTCAGAGACCCTCCTCCTCTTTCAAGTGATTCCCCTTTTTTATCTAACAATTTTCCACCTAATGCTTCAAATATTCCAGCACCTCCGTCATTTGTAGCACTACCACCAACCCCCAGAATAATTTCTTTACAACCCCTGGATAAAGCATCTTTAATAAGCAAGCCAGTTCCATAAGTAGATGCCTTCAAAATGTTACGTTTTTCATTTTTAATTTGTGCTAATCCAGAAACTTGTGATAATTCAATCCATGCCGCTTTTCGATCCATAAATAGAAAATAATCACTATTACATTTATCTCCTAATGCATTTTCAGTTTCACAATTGATAAGTTTACCTTTTGAAAATTTAATTAAAACATCAAGGGCTCCTTCGCCTCCATCAGAGAAAGGAATTTTTACTACCTCCGCTTTTGGAAGAACCTCAGATATACCCTTATGAATTGATTGGCAAACTTCATTTGCTTTTAGGCATTCTTTAAATGAATCAGGAATTATGAGTATGCGCATTGAATCTAATGACTTAAATTATCCAAAGTCTAATAAATAAAAATACTCAAAAATAATATTCTAGGGAGCATAGATTAATGTTTCGACAATAGTATTATTTCTATTACAAATCATTTATCTAGTGTTATAATTGAAAAAAATTTATATTTGAGGGCTATTAAATGAAAAAGAAACATGAAGATAATCCCACAAAAATTCGCTTTTCTCACTTTTATCATATGTATTTTATTAAGTAATTGTGATAAAGGCAGTGTTCAAGAAGAAGAAACTATTGTACAGGAAAATACTGTAGCAATTGTAGATCCATTTTATGCAGACCTCGATGAAAATAGTTCATTAGAGGAGTATTGGGAGTTGTTTGTTGCAGATGCTATTCGTTCTGGGAAACCAGATCCTGGATCAGACAGAAATATCAACATTTTTTTTGGAAGTGAACCAGATTTTGCTTCAGGAGTTACTGCCGATCACGCTGGGAGGGCATATGATGTTTGTAATCAAGAAACTGTAAGCTTTGAAATTATAAAGTCTTTTTGGGAGGATTATTCAGTTGTACAAAGGCTTTATACTTTTTATCACGAGGCAGGTCATGCACGCTACAGATATCGCCATCCTTGTGAATCTTCAGAATGTACTGCCGCACCTGAAGACTACCCTATAATGTGGCTTTCTGTACTCCCCTCAAATACACCATTAGAAGAATTTATTAAAGACAAAGACAATTTTTTCAAAAGAAATTGGGAAGGTGTCCGTTATTTTGATTGCTCATAAAATAAAATTCTATTTTGTAGTGTGAAAAATGAGATTATTTAATTTACTACTATTAACCTTTAAGATCATAACCAGTTTTTATCTTATCCAAATTAGTCGATAAAGTCCTTACAAATTCTTCTTAAATTTTCTGTAATTTTAAGATAATAATGAGCATTCCCATTAATCACTTTTTGTGTTTAATTTTAATTGTTTCCGGGATAATTTTTTGTTTAGCAGCCTTTTTACATAAAAGATTTCCACCTAAACAAATTAATTTCTTTTATGGATATCGAACTAGGAGGTCCATGAAAAATATTGAATCATGGAATTTCGCTCAAAGTTTATCATCCAGGAAAATGAAAAATATGTCTTTCCGCTTGATTGGCTTGGGCCTCATTATGAGTTTTGTAAAACTAAAAATATGGTTATCCCTTTGAATAGGAATAACAATAGTAATTAGCATGCTTGTTTTAATGATTTTTCAAATTGAAAATGAATTAAAAAAACACTTCTCCAAAAAGTAATTATAGTTAACAAAAACAGGGAAAGATTTTCTTAATATTAAAAAAGAAACGGTTGATTTTGTAAATTTAATTTTACAAAACAATCCAAATGATAGAAGTTTCTATTCAAAATGAAAGCCCTTATGATCTTCCTGCTTATGCAACAGAGTGCGCTGCAGGAGTTGATCTAAAGGCTGTTTTAGCTAGCCCAATAGTTCTAAAACCTTTAGAAAGAAAAATTATTGGAACCGGATTAAAAATTGCCATACCTGTAGGTTATGAAGCTCAAGTGAGACCCAGAAGCGGACTAGCAGCTAAACATGGAATATCAGTTTTAAATTCACCAGGAACAATTGACTCAGATTATCGTGGAGAAATTGGGGTTATACTCATTAATCTTTCGAATGAAGAATTTAGTATTAACCCTGGTGAACGTATAGCCCAATTGGTGCTTGCAAAGCATGAGCAAATTAAGTGGAAAATAAATGAAAAATTATCTTTCACCGTTCGTGGATCAGATGGATTTGGAAGTACCGGAAAAAAATAATCAATGAAGAAGTATTTTAATATTGGATTAATTTTATTCTCAACTGTAATACTTTCCGGGTGTAAAACTGTTGCAGTTTTACCTACTAAAACACCATTGAAAAACGCAAATTTGGAGGCCTTGGTTTCCAGGATAAAAAGTAATTACCCTAAAGTGAACAAATTACGATCTCGCATAAAAGCAACCTATGACAACGGGAAACGAGAACAACAAGTAATTATCCAATTTAGAATGGAGAATAAGAAGAAACTATGGTTAAGTGCTACCATGTTAATTCCAATTGCTAAACTAATGATTACTCCTAATCAGGTCTCATTTTATGAAAAATTCCAAAAATCTTATTTTCAAGGAGGCTTTGATCTAATAAACAAGCCCTTTGGAACTAATTTTAGATATTCAGATGTTGAAAATATATTTTTAGGGAAACCTATTCTTGATCCAGGATATGGAAGATGGAAACAAATATCTAACCCTCAGTATTACATTCTTATACCACAGGGTAAAAGGGCAGGATTAAAACCCACCTTATTTTTTGATCCAGTAAGTTTTTTACTTAAGGAACAGCGAGTTATAATTCCACAAAATAATTATTCGATTACTATAAAATATTTACAACATTTAAGGATAGAGGGGAAATCTGTTCCTAGCCTCATAGAGATTATTTTATTTGATGGCAATGAAAGACAATCTTTAAAGCTTGAATTTACTAGAACCTATTTAACGGAGGAAATAAATTTCCCATTTGAAATTCCTAAGGGCTACTCTAAAATTAGGTTTTAAATGAATAAAGGTTTTTATATCCTAATATTTATTGCCTTGGGATTTGGGCAATTAAAAGCCCAACAAACTTCAAAGCAACAAAAGGAATTAGAAGCTCAAAGGATTCGGTTAAAAAAAGAGATAAAGCAAATTAATACAATTCTATTTAAGAATTCAAAAACAAGGAAAAATGCTTTAACTGAAGTTGAAGATCTTCAGGTTAAACTCAATGTCCGTTCAGAATTAATTAGGGTTACTAATCAGCAGGCCAATCTTCTTACATCGAAAATTAGAATAAATGAAAAGAACATTTCAGTTCAAAGAAAAGAATTAGAGGACCTTAAATCGGAATATGCTAATTTGATTAGAAAATCATATGAAAGTAAATCTCTACAGAATCGACTGATGTTTTTGTTTTCTTCTGAAAACTTTCTTCAAGCTTATAAAAGACTTCAATATTTGAAACAATATGCCCGCTACAGGAGAAGACAAGGTGAGGCTATATCAGAAAAAACAAAATTATTACAAGAGCTTAATCAAATGTTGAGCAATGAAAAAGCTGATAAAATTCTTTTGATAGAAGAAAACCGAATTGTTCAAAAGGAAATTGAAAAAGAAAAAAAAGAACAAAACTCTTTGATTAAGAATTTAGAACGAAGCCAAAAAAAATTAGCTTCTCAAATTTCAAAAAAAGAAAAACAACAGAGAGCTATTGATCGGGAGATAAATCGATTAATTAGGGAAGCTATTGCAGCATCAAATAGTAGCGTGGGGAAAAAAGGGAAGAAAACTTTTCAATTAACTCCCGAAGCAAAGTTGCTTGCCGATAATTTCATATCTAATAAAGGGCGCCTCCCCTGGCCATTAGAAAAGGGAATTGTTGTTCAAGGTTTTGGTAGACAAAGACATCCTGTAGTAAAAACAACTATTATACAAAGTAATGGAGTTGTCATAGCGACAGAACCTTTAGCACAAGTCCGAGCAGTTTTCGAAGGAGAAGTTATGTCAGTAATTGTAATAAAAGGAAGCAACCCTTCAGTATTAATAAGACACGGAAACTTTATAACATTATATACTAATTTAGCAAAACTCTATGTTAAAAAAGGAGAAAAAGTCAATGCTAAACAGGCCATAGGAGAAGTTTTTACTAATCAACAAACAGGTAAAACACAACTACAATTTGGTATTTTCAATAACGTTAAAGCACTTAATCCGAAAGATTGGGTATATCAAATGTAAACTAACGCTCCTCTAGATACCATGCATCTTCTTTTAGAGTATACTTTAAGAAATATAACATATTAATGGCTTCTTTTTTGGAATTATATCTACCGTAAGCAACTCTATAAAGTCCTTTAGGATTAACTTCAGCCAAAGCAGCAGGGTAACCCTCTGCTTTTAACTTAGCAACTTTATTTTCAGCATTTTTCATGTAACGATAAGAGCCTGCTATAACGCTGAAATATATTTGATCTAAAACAATTTTTTCAATGGGATTTGCCGGGACAGAAAGATTAACAGAATTTAAACTTCCAATATCAAAAGCAGCTTCTTGAACATTAAGTTTTATTTGTTTTTGAGCCTTTTCCTGTTCTGCTACTTGTTGTTCAGTAACATAACGGTCTCCAAAATAATATGAAGCCCCAAATAAAGCTAATCCTATAATCCCAACAGCAGCATATCGAAATATTGGAGACTTTTTTTTATTTTCTTTTTGTTCTGGAGTAAACATTAAGTTATCATTATTAGTATCATCCATAATATTTTTAGGGTTTGATTCATTTGAAACTTTTATAATTGTTTGTCGATGGTATGTATGAAGTCCAAAAGATTTTATTTCAAAATTTATTTTATCTAAGGGTGTAAATTGAATTTTCTTATCTCGATTTAATTGAATTTCTCCTACACCAGGAAAAAGTATGATTTGCGTTTGTAGCCTTTTTTTCATACTACTAACTTCTTTTTCAATAGCTCGTAGCGAAGATTCATAGGACATATTTTCTCTTCTAGCTATAAAATGCGCTAGTAATCCATCGTTTACAAACAGAAGTTGATTAAAATTAACCTCTTTTCTTGGCGGATAAAACACGCCCTTGTGGTCTATTTTTGCCTTAAAAGAACGCGTTAAAAAAGCACCAAACTGAGGTATAGTTACACACTCATATTGATAAAGTAATTCTTGTATATATCTACTTAATTGCATTAAATCAAAAGTAACAAAATTATAATACAAAACTTTAAATGAATCTAAAGAAGGTGAGTCTTAGATTTATTAATAACCTATTTTATCTCTAACACGAAGTAAAACTTCACGAGCAATTTTACGAGCCTTTTCTGCACCTTTAGCTAGAGCAATGTGAACTTCCTCAGGGTTTTGATGAAAATGATTATAAAGCTGTCTTTCTTTAGCAAAATTTCTAAGAATACATTCGAAGAGTTGCTGTTTAGCGTAACCGTAACCCATACCACCAGTCTCATATTTTAATCTTAATTCTTCAACTGACGTTTTATCAGCCAAAAGCGAATAAATAGCAAATACGTTACATTTATTAGGGTCCTTAGAAGACTCTAAAGATTTACTATCGGTTTGGATACTCATTATTTGCTTCTTAAGTTTTTTTTCAGGCAAAAAAATATTTATTGTATTATTCTTTGATTTGCTCATCTTTTGGCCATCAGTACCCGGGATATTTTGAGTGCTTTCTTGGATTTTAGCTTTAGGCACTATAAATGTTTTTCCCATTTGATGGTTGAAACGCGAAGCAACATCACGAGTAATTTCAAGATGTTGTAACTGATCTTTACCTACAGGCACAACCTCTGCATCATACAGCAAAATATCAGCTGCCATTAGCATTGGATAGGTAAATAATCCTGTATTAATATCAGACAGGTTTTCAGATTTATCTTTAAAAGAGTGAGCAAGTGTTAAGCGTTGATAAGGAAAGAAACAATTTAGGTACCACGTTAATTCAGCAACTTCACTGACATCACTTTGACGATAAAAATGAGTTTTTCCCGTATCGAGTCCACATGCCATCCAAGTAGCTGCAGTTGCAAAAGTATTTTCACGCAGTTTTTCTCCATTTTTGATTTGAGTTAGAGAGTGCAAATCAGCTATAAATAAAAACGAATTATCTTTTGTGGCTTTAGCCATCTTTATAGCAGGAAGTACCGCGCCCAAAAGGTTGCCTAAGTGAGGTGTGCCGGTTGATTGAACTCCTGTTAAAATTCTTGCCATTTGAAAGCTTTTGACAAATGTACGGTTCCTCAAATAGTGGAGCAACTCTAGCTATAATATTTTTTGAAGTGTAGCTTAAGAGGGGTTAAAAAATTAAAGGGCATTTTTACTAATAAGGACCATTAAAATATCAGGATAAATAATTGTATCATTATAAAAAATATAACGCTTAAACTTCTGTAAATAATATCTTTGAATCATGAAAAAATTGATCTTAATACTATGGAGAGCTTGGTTTTATTTTCTTTGTACTGTCCCTGTTATTATACTTTTTATTCCTTTGGTGTTTTTTGTTACAATTCCAAATGGATACAAATATCTTTTGGATTGCTCGAAATATTTGGTCTCCTTTCGTTCTTTTTGGGATGGGTTTCTGGATCAAAAGGCTTAATTCATTTCCTGCCGAAAGGAAAAGCATGGTAATCGTAGCAAACCATTCAAGTTACATCGACATAATGCTAATGTTTCGAATGAGAAAAACACCTTTTGTATTTGTAGGGAAAAAAGAATTGACAAAAATCCCCTTTTTTGGATATTTATATAAAAGAGCAGCTATTACAGTAGACCGAAGCTCATCGGAGAGCAGAAAAAAAGTATATGAAAGCGCCCAAAGTGTGATTGAAAAGGGTTACAGTATTTGTATTTTTCCGGAGAAAGATTATTTAGATGAAATGATTTTGTTAAACACATTCAAAAAGGGAGCTTTTAAATTGGCAATAGAGCATCAACTTCCGATATTTCCAATCATTTTCTATGACTGTAAAAGAAAGTTTCCATGGCATACTCATTTTGGTTATGTTGGTTCTTTGAGGGTGAAAGCTTTGGACCTAGTTGACACAAAAGGAATGACAGAAAAAGACATTGATAGGCTTTCATTGGCTTTACACAAAAAAATTAAAGATCATTTGTTGTCTGATACCAAAAAAAACTCAATAAATGCAATTGAGTTGTGGAGAAATAGAACTCCTCATTAGTCATTTACTTTTTTAAGTGTATCCATTATTTTATTCTCAAGCTCCTCCATTAATTCAGGGTTATCGTTGAGTAGACTTTTAACTGCATCTCGTCCTTGTCCAATCTTGGTGTCTCCATAGCTAAACCAAGAGCCACTTTTTTTGATTATTTCATAATTCACTCCAAGATCTATAATCTCTCCAATCTTAGATATCCCTTCACCATACATGATATCGAACTCGGTGGTTCTGAATGGGGGGGCAACTTTATTTTTAACTACTTTAACACGTGTCTTATTTCCCAATACTTCCGATTCGGCACTTTTAATTTGTGTTGACCGGCGAATGTCTAATCGAACTGAAGCGTAAAATTTTAGAGCATTACCTCCAGTTGTTGTTTCTGGATTTCCAAACATAACACCAATTTTTTCGCGAAGTTGATTAATAAAAAACACTGTACAATTAGTTTTGCTAATTGAGGCGGTAAGTTTTCTTAAGGCCTGAGACATTAGTCTAGCATGAAGTCCCATTTTAGAGTCCCCCATTTCACCTTCAATTTCACTTTTTGGGGTTAGTGCTGCTACAGAATCTACCACAACAATATCTATTGCTCCAGAGCGTATTAAATTGTCTGCTATCTCAAGCGCTTGTTCTCCGTTGTCAGGTTGTGAAATAATAAGCTCCCCAACATTGACACCAAGTTTTTCTGCATAAAAACGATCGAATGCATGCTCAGCATCAATAAAAGCAGCTATACCTCCTGCCTTTTGACATTCAGCTATTGCATGAAGCGTTAGAGTAGTTTTACCTGAAGACTCTGGGCCATAAATCTCAATCACTCTACCTCTAGGATAACCACCTACACCAAGTGCAATATCAAGTCCAATAGAACCTGAGGATATAGACTCTACCTCTTCAATTACTTCATCACCTAATTTCATAACAGCCCCCTTACCATAAGTTTTATCTAACTTATCTAGGGTTAACTGAAGGGCTTTTAACTTAGCACTATTTTGATCTGTCATAACTTGATTTTTAGCTAATGTACAGTTTCTTCTTTCTGCTTCCAAGTTCGTTATAGCTGCATTATTAACAATTTTTTTTGTAGGTTTAAAGAAAAACACACATTGAAAAAAGTCATTTCTCTTCTTTATCTATTGTCAACTCCTCTTTTATCCCAAGACATATTACCTCTTCGAGAAAGAGCTAGTTTAATTGATCAAATTCAAAAAGAGCGTATTGAAAAGCTTTTACCAAAATTAATGGAGGAGCAGGATATCGATGTTTGGGTTATGATTACAAGGGAGTATAATGAAGACCCAATTGTTAAAACATTGTTACCGCCAACCTGGCTTAATGCTAGAAGAAGAACTATTCTGGTTTTTTCAAAAACAGAAAACGGTATTGACCCAGTGGCAATTTCTAGATATAATTTTGGCAAAAATATTCGTTCTATTTGGAATAAAGAACAACAGCCTAATCAATGGAAGGCTCTTTCAGATTATATAGTGAGTCAAAACCCAAAAAAAATTGGAGTTAATATGTCTGAATACTATGGCATTGTTGATGGGTTAGCAAAAACAGATTATGATGGTTTAATTCAAGCTCTGCCTTCTAAATATCAAAAACGAATTGTATCTGCAGAGACTCTTGGTGTCCGATGGATCGAAACTCGCACAAGTTTAGAGATGAAACTTTATAGTCAGTTAATTGAAATTACTCATAAAATTATTGAGGAAGCTTTTTCTACCAAAGTTATAACACCAGGTGTTACAAAAACAAATGATGTTGTTTGGTGGATGCGTGAAAAAGTTTTGAATTTGGGTCTAGAAACATGGTTTCATCCAACAGTTGATATTCAGCGCTCAGGGCAAAGTGATTTATATGGCTTTGACGGTAAACCTAAATTTGATACAATTACGCCAGGAGACCTGGTGCATTGTGATTTTGGAATTACATACTTAACGCTAAATACAGATTGTCAAGAGTTAGCTTATGTTCTAAAGCCGAATGAAATAGAAGCGCCCCAATTTTTAAAAGATGCACTCGCGGAAGGTAACTTAGTTCAAGACTTTTTGACAGATAATTTTAAAAAGGGTAGAACTGGAAACGAAACATTGAAAACAGCTATTAAAGAGAGTAAAAAAGTTGGTTTGAGACCCCAAATTTATACCCATCCCCTTGGGCTATATGGACATTCTGCAGGAACTACATTTGGAATGTGGGATTCTCAAGAAGGAGTCAATGGTTCTGGCGACCACCCACTCTATGAAAATACAGTATATGCAATCGAATTAAATGCTAAGGTTTATATTGATGAATGGAATAAAGATATTCGAATTATGCTTGAAGAGGCAGGTTATTTTGGCCCTAAAGGATTTAGATACGTTAATGGTCGACAAAAAGATTTAATTCTAATCGGAGGTAAAAGTAATCATTTGGAATAGGGCTAAACTCAATGACATCTAAATAGAGAACCTAAAAAAAACCTCAATGAAAACTAACTTTCAGATCTTTATGTTTTTTTTGTTTGTAGTAAGCAATATAAGCTGTGAGATAGAGAAATCTTTAGAATTTAATTCAAAAGGGATTCTTGGAGATTGGGACATTGAAGGAGGTGGAATTATATCTATAGAATCTAATTCTTTTTATCTATCAGCTGGCTGCAACACTCTTTTTGGAGACGTTGCCATTAAAAACAAAAATTTGTTTTTTTCCACGATTGCTTCCACACGTATTGCATGTCAAGAAGAAGAAATAAGTAATAGAGAACAGAAATTAGCAGATCTATTAGACAATAAAAATTTTTCATTCTTAATAAAGGATGACCGTGCTGAATTATATAATATTAATGGAGAAATAATTTTAATTTTAATTCGCCCATCAAATTTAAATTTGATAAATGAGTGGTCTCTAATTTCTTTAAGATCAAATGATGGAGTAAGTTCCTCAGTATTGGATAAAAATACTGGGATTATATTTCTGAATAACAGTGAAGTGAAAATATTCACAGCCTGTAATAATGGGGGAGGTAATTTTTTTGAGGAATTTAACAATATAACTTTTTCTGATTTGAGTTTTACAGAACGAGCATGTGATCAAGAAAAAAATATCAGGGAACAGGAATTCACGAGCGCTCTCTCTAAAATTAATAGTTATTCAATTCTCAGAAATATTTTGTCACTCGAAAAAGATGATATAGAATACATTAGATTCAGTTTAAAGGATTAAGGATTTATATCATTATTCTAAGTCCTCAAATAATTCAATTTGACTACCTTTATCGCATCACTTTTAAATGTTTATAGTATGCAACTGTATAACAAACTAAGTGCGCTTGAACGGTCGACAATTTTAGAGGAGTCTGGTTCTGAGCGCTTGACTCTATCTTTCTATAAGTATGCGTATATTGGAAATCCACAACTTTTTCGTGATCATTTATTTTTATCTTGGGATTCTCTTGAAGTCCTAGGGAGAATATATGTTGCCCACGAGGGTATTAATGCTCAACTATCTCTTCCTGCGATCTACTTTAAAGAATTTAAAGAACATTTGGAAAGTATATCTTTTTTAAAAGATGTTAAATTAAATATTGCTATTAAACAAAATTTAAAATCATTTTTAAAACTTACTATAAAAGTAAGAGATAAAATTGTAGCTGACGGGTTGGAAGACAAAGAGTTTGATGTCACTAAAAAAGGGATTCATGTCAATGCAGTAAAATTCAATAAATTATTGAAAGATGAAAACACTATTTGTGTCGATATGAGAAATCATTATGAAAGTGAGATAGGGCATTTTCAGAATGCCATTACACCTGATGTAGACACCTTTCGAGAATCTTTACCAATTATTGAAAAGGATTTATCCAAACATAAAGAAGACAAAAATTTATTAATGTATTGTACTGGAGGGATTCGCTGTGAGAAAGCTTCTGCCTATTTTAGGCATAAGGGGTTTAAAAAAAGTATATCAACTTGAAGGAGGTATTATTGAGTATGCTCGACAAGTAAAAAAAAGAAATTTAGAAAATAAATTTATTGGTAAAAATTTTGTTTTTGATGAACGTCGCGGAGAAAGAATTTCAGAGGATATTATAGCACAGTGTCATCAATGCGGAAAACCCTGTGATACTCATATCAATTGCATTAATGAAGCATGTCATTTGTTGTTCATTCAATGCAAATCATGTGGAGAAAAAATGAATCATTGTTGTTCAGAAACTTGTAAAAAAGTCACATCCTTAAGTCATAAGGAACAGAAAGCAATTAGAAAAGGCACCCACAATAGCAATAAAATTTTTAAGAAAGGTAGATCTAAGGCATTAAAATTTAAACAGTAAAATAAAATTTTTACATTCAATGTTAGATGATGATTAATAAAAACAAGATGAATAACTTCATAAGAAAATTAAATAACATGGCTTTATTCTGTTTTATTTTGATATGCCTTATTGGTTGTGAGTCAGATAGTGGATATACTAATTACAAATCCTTGTCAAAGGATGGCTTTTCTTCTAGCCCAATTGTTTTTAATATCCCAGAAAATGTTATTGATAGTGGAATAAAGAATTTATTTATTCATTTACGAAACGATAATAACTACCCATATTCAAACATATTCCTTATAGCAAGTATTCAAGCTGGTAATGACTTAATATTTAAAGATACTCTCGAATATGCAATGGCTAATCCTGATGGTTCATGGATAGGCAAAGGCTTTACAGAAGTAAAAGATAGTAAGCTTTGGTGGAAGGAAGGAGTTGTTTTTCCGAAAGAACGACCTATTTCAATTTCAATTGGTCAAGCCGTAAGGAGCTTTGGTAAAGAAAAAGGCGTTTCAAGACTAAAAGGAATTGAATCGGTTGGAATTAGTATTGAAGACCAATAAATATGGCAAACAAGAAAAATAAAAAACAAAAAGGGCTTTACAATAAATATACTTCCATATTGTGGGGCTTATTTATACTTTCTATAATTAGTGTATTGACTTTGTTTGGCGGGGCAGCTTTAGGGTTTTATGGACCTATGCCAGATCTTCAACAACTTGAAAATCCAAGGACTAATTTAGCTTCCCAAATTATTTCCTCAGATGGTGAAATTTTAGGGAAATATTATTTTGAAGAGAATAGAACTCCAATTGGTTTTGACGAAATCCCAACCAATATGGTTGATGCATTAATTGCCACAGAAGATGAGCGTTTTTATGATCACTCAGGGATTGATTGGCTTGGAACTCTTCGTGCATTTGCTTTTTTAGGGAAACGAGGTGGCGCCAGTACAATTTCGCAACAACTAGCGCGTCAAATTTTTGTTGGGGTAC
>CABYBK010000038.1 GCA_902517245.1 uncultured Bacteroidota bacterium
TTTTTATATCAATTAAATCAACTTTGAAAATAACACCAAAAGCAATTGATGCAGCAATATTGGTCGAATTATAATCACCAAACAGAGAGCTTTCAAAGTTCAGTCCTTTAAATTGAACTTGTATATTTTTCTTATTTGACACGTACCTTATTTTAATGTCATTAATTTCATTACTTCCGAATCGGATTACTTTTTGATTTCGAGTTTGTTTTATTTGTTCTGGATCATCTGCATTAATCAAAATTTGACCATTTTTTAATTTAAGATGTTTATACAGCTCAGATTTTCCTTTTATTACTCCTTCTTTACTACCAAAACCTTCAAGATGTGCCTTCCCAAAATTAGTAATATATCCCCAATTTGGAAGTGAGATAGAGCTTAATAATTCTATTTCATTTAAATGATTAGCTCCCATTTCAATTATTCCAATTTCATGCTTTTTCTTGAGTTTAAGAAGCGTCAAAGGGACTCCAATATTATTATTTAAATTTCCTTGAGTGGCTAAAACATTATAACTTTTTGAAAGGACTTCTCGAATCAACTCTTTAGTTGTTGTTTTTCCATTACTCCCTGTAATTGCTATAATTGGTATATTTATTTTTTTTCTGTGAAATGTTGCTAAATTTTGTAATGTTTTAAGAGAATTGTTAACGACAAAAACTTTTGAACTTAGATCAATCGAATCAGTATTATCTATTACAACGCAAGAAGCCCCTTTTTCAAGAGCTCTTTTCGCAAAATGGTTTCCATTGAAATTGGGACCTTTCAATGCAAAAAATAAATCACCCTTTTTTAAAGTTCTTGTATCAGTTGAAATTCCATTGGAATTCAGAAAAGCGTTATAAAGTTTTTTTATATCCATTGTAAAAAAAAAGCATCTTAATTAAGATGCTTGATTTTTAGTATTATCCGCGTCTTTTGTGACGAGCACTCTTTTTAACCTGGCTTTTAGAACCCAAACGAGACATGGCACATCTAAATCCAATATAATCTGTAGCTATGTATTGGGGTAAATATCTTCTTTGTGCTGGATCTAACCAATAAGCCCTATCTTTCCATGATCCGCCTTTATAAACCCTCACTTCGTCAGTAATAAGGGTTGTCCTTTTTGAGTTTTTATCATATTCTCTAATACCATCAACGATTTTTGGCGCAATAGGGGCATCATACATTTGAGTTGTTTCAGGTTTAGAACTATCATCTAGATCTCTTTTTCCTGCTGCAAAATTTCGAGAGGATTCAGTATCTCCGTCCCTAAAGTTTCGATTATCACTCTCTGAAAAGTTTTGGCGCAAAAATGTTTCGTTTTCATCTATTGCAACTTTTTCAAGATCTCCAGGTAGTCGTTTAAGTAAAACTTTTCCATTAGGTAAAGTATCGAAAACAAGTTCATCAGCAGGTACTATTTGAGCTTTACCATCCTCTCCAATCAGAGTTTTTGTATAAATATTACCTCTGTAATAATTAAAATCACTTGCTTCGTCGTCGACTATTGGACGATACACATCGGATACCCATTCTGAAACGTTACCAGCCATATCATATATGCCAAAATCATTTGGTGGATATTGTTTTACTTGTATTGTTATATCAGCTCCATCATCAGACCATCCAGCAATCCCACCATAATCGCCTTTGCCAAGCTTAAAGTTTGCTAGTTGATCTCCTTCAGTACGTCTATCACTTGATCTTGTATATTCACCTGACCAAGGATATTTTTTCTTTCCCCGGTAGTTATTATACTCTCTATCACCAACTAACGATAATGCAGCGTATTCCCATTCAGCTTCAGTTGGAAGCCTATATGAAGGTAGAAGAATACCTTTCTCCACACCTGCATAAACTTTAACAATAGAATCTCCAAGTTTTTCTTCCCCTCTTTTTCCAGACAAGCTATCGATTTTATTTCCATATGCAGTTTCTGGTCTTTTTAGGTATGCTTGGGTATTAAAAGTACTATTTGTTTCTACTTCATTATAACGAACATCTTTTTGAACAAAAGATTCACGTTCTAAAATGAATTCGTTAACACGATCAGTTCTCCACTCGGCATATTGAACTGCCTGAAGCCAATTCACACCAACTACAGGGTATTCTGCATAAGCAGGATGACGTAAATAATTAGTTGTTAATTCTTCAACATATCCTAGCTGATTTCTCCATACTAGGGTGTCAGGTAGGGCACCTTCGTATATTTGTCTATATCTTGCTTCTTCAGTTGGGAAAACATATTCAAGCCAATCGAGATATTCAAGGTACATTATATTTGTAACTTCAGTTTCATCGATATAAAAGGACATTACATGTTGTTTGGTTGGAGAATTGTTCCAATCTCTCATTACATCATCCTGCACTTGACCTTTTGTATATGTACCCCCTTCAATAAAAACCAAACCAGGGCCAGTTTCTTGTTCGTCAAAATCTATGTTATACTGAAACCCACCTTTTTTAGAATTTATATCCCAACCAGTTCCGCGAGATGCGTTGCTTCCTCCACCGCAACCTGCAAAAAGAAGAATTCCAATAAGTATAATTGAGGTGTGTTTTAAATTACCCACGTTCATATTGCTCGTTATTAATTTCATAAACATAATGCAATATACAAATAATCAGTTTGAGCTGATATTGCATACATAGATTTAATTTATTTTGTATTAACAAAACGTTTGTATTTGTCAAATATTGCTTTTTAATCCCAAAACAACAAAATATTTAATAATAGCATAAGATTTTATTAAAAATAGCGTTGAAATAATACAAAAATAAACCATGCGGACGCTAACATTTTTGATAATCTACTTTACCCTAGGTACGCTTTTATCTTTTGCACAAAAATCAAATCGAGTAATTACAACTGGAGTACCTTTTCTATTGATAACATCTGATGCTAGAGCGGCAGGAATGGGCGATCAAGGAGTTGCTACTTCAGCAGATAATTTTTCTCAGTATTGGAATCCAGCTAAATTTGTTTTTTCATCAAATAAAAAGGGATTCGGGTTAAGTTATACTCCATATTTAAGCAAATTGGTAGATGATATTTTTTTAGGCAATGTTTCATATTATAGTAAAATGGACGAACGAAGTTCTTGGGCAACTAGTTTAAGGTATTTTAGCTTAGGCGATATTCAATTCAATGATTTTATAGGAGGTTCAATAATAGATCAGGGAACTGAACGGCCATCAGAATTAACACTCGATTTATCTTATGCTTTAAAATTAAGTCAAGAATTTTCCATGGCTGTAGCTGGAAGATTTATATATTCTGATCTAAAAGTAGCAAGGGATTCAGATACGTCTTCTGCTAGTTCCTTTGGAGTAGATATTGCTGCTTTTTATCAGAGTAAAATTTTTAACCTAAAATCTAATAAAGCAATTTTTAGGTCAGGATTAAATATTTCTAATATTGGACCAAAACTTAATTATGATTCAGGCGAACAAAGAAGTTTTATTCCGACTAATCTTAGGACAGGCATAGGATTAGACCTATTGGTTGACGAAAATAATAGTCTTGGTTTTTATACTGAATTTAGTAAGTTACTCGTTCCTACACCTGTTGCAGTCTACGATGAAAGTCAAAATTTGATAGGGTATAGTCAACCAGATATTGATTTTATTAATGGTATTTTTACTTCTTTTTCTGATTCACCTGACGGCTTATCTGAAGAGTTAAGCGAAATTACGGTTGCACTAGGACTAGAGTATAATTTTGAAGATGCTTTTTCGATTCGAACAGGTTATTTTTCTGAAAGTAAAGAAAAAGGTTCAAGAAGATACTTAACCATGGGAGCCGGGTTTAATTTAAATTTTATAGATATTGATATATCTTATTTATTCTCTACTTCAAGTATTAGGAATCCATTAGAAAATACAATTAGATTTTCTTTATCACTAAATATTGATCAATCCTCTTCTGAACCAATATCTTCATCAGATAGTGAGAATAGTTTATAAAGTATGCAAGAATTAGATTAAATATTATCTGAATTTAGGAGAGAAATGAGTAATTTTGAACACTACTATTCGAATAGTGCATTAGGATAATATGAAGAAAATAACTAAAGAAACTTATCTCAATTGGTATACTGATATGCTCTTCTGGAGAAAGTTTGAAGACAAGCTCGCAGCTGTCTATATTCAACAGAAAGTAAGAGGATTTTTACATTTATATAATGGTCAAGAAGCTGTATTAGCTGGATCACTTCATGCCATGGAGATTGGTAAAGATCGAATGATTACAGCGTATAGGAATCATGTTCAGCCAATCGGAATGGGAGTTGACCCCAAAAAAGTAATGGCTGAGTTATATGGAAAATCTACCGGAACCTCTCAAGGCCTTGGAGGATCAATGCATATTTTTTCAAAAGAACATAAATTTCACGGAGGTCACGGAATAGTTGGAGGTCAAATTCCTCTCGGTGCGGGAATGGCATTTGGCGATAAATATTTTGAACGTGATAATGTTACTTTATGTTTTATGGGTGATGGAGCAGTCCGTCAAGGATCTCTTCATGAAACTTTAAATTTAGCTACACTTTGGCAACTTCCTGTGGTTTTTGTAGTTGAAAATAATGGTTATGCAATGGGTACTTCAGTAGCCAGAACAGCATCTCACCAAGAAATTTGGAAACTTGGATTAGGTTACGATATGCCTTGTGAGCCTTGTGATGGAATGAATCCATCGGCAGTTGCAAAAATAATGCACAAGGCAATTAGTCTAGCTAGAAAAGGAGGAGGACCATCCTTCATTGAAATGAATACATATAGATATAGAGGCCATTCTATGTCGGATGCTCAACAGTATAGAACTAAAGATGAAGTTGAAGAGTATAGAAAAATTGATCCAATTACTCAGGTAAAAGATGTTATTTTATCAAAAAAATACGCTACTCTGAAAGAACTCGACAAGATTGATCTGTCTGTGAAAAATAGAGTAGCAGAATGTGAAAAATTTGCTGAATCTTCACCTTACCCTGATAAAAGTTTGATGTATGATGCTGTATATGAGCAAGAAGATTACCCATTTTTAAAACATAAATTATAGTAAATGGCAGAAATAATTAATATGCCAAGATTGAGCGATACAATGGAGGAAGGAACTGTAGCAAAATGGTTCAAAAAGGTTGGTGATAAAATTAGTGAAGGTGATATTTTAGCAGAGATTGAAACTGACAAGGCAACAATGGAGTTTGAATCTTTTAATGAAGGAGAACTCCTACATATTGGTATCAAAGAAGGAGGCACTGCACCTGTAGACACACTCCTTGCTATAATTGGAAAAAAAGGAGAGGATATCTCAAGTTTTATTTCTAAACCTAAAACTGAAACGACGGAAAAGAATGATGGAGATAAACTAACATCCGAAGTTAAAAAAACTAATGAGGCTAAAACTATTCCTGAAGGTGTAGAAATTGTTAAAATGCCTCGTTTGAGTGATACTATGGAAGAGGGTACAGTCGCTAAGTGGAATAAAAAAGTTGGAGATAAAGTAAATGAAGGGGATATTTTAGCTGAAATTGAGACTGATAAAGCAACTATGGAATTCGAGTCCTTTTATCAGGGAGTTTTATTGCATATTGGTTTGGATGAAGGTGATTCTGCAGCTGTAGATAGTCTTTTGGCAATTATAGGAAATGCAGATTCTGATATAGATCAAGTACTTTCAGTTTTAAATAGTTCTTCATTAAGTGCACCAAAACAAGACTCAACAGTTATTGAGAAAGGCCCAGTTACCAAAAAAAGTGATCTTAAACCAGAAATAAAAAATGAACAGGCCAACAATATTATTCAGGATTCATCAATTAATGAACGTATAATAGCCTCTCCATTGGCAAAGAAATTAGCTGCTGACAAACAAATCGATTTGAGAAGTGTTAAAGGAACTGGTGATTTTGGAAGAATAATAAAAAGGGATATTGATAATTATAAGCAATCACAAGCATTAGATTCTAAGCAATCTATTTCACATGGAGTAGAGTCTATAACTGAAATAGCTAATTCTCAAATGCGAAAGACAATTGCAAAGCGATTATCAGAATCTAAATTTTCAGCCCCTCATTACTATCTTGGTGTTGAGTTTAATATGGACAATTCTATTTCTTTCAGAAATCAATACAATTCAATACCAGATACCAAAATTTCTTTTAATGATATTATTATAAAAGCTGTTGCTTTTTCATTAAAGAAACACCCACAAGTCAACTCAAAATGGGAAGATCATCAAATTACTCACCACCACCACGTTCACATAGGTGTTGCTGTAGCTGTTGATGACGGTTTAGTCGTTCCTGTTGTTAGGTTTGCTGATGAAAGAAACCTTACGCAAATTGGTAGCTCAGTTAAAGATTATGCGTCACGTGCTCAAGATAAAAAACTTAAACCTGAGGAAATGGACGGAAGTACCTTCACAATCTCAAATTTAGGAATGTTTGGAATTCAAGAGTTTACATCTATTATAAACCAACCAAACGGAGCTATTTTATCTGTTGGTGCTATCGTTGAAAAACCAGTAATCAAATCTGGAAATGTAGTCGTGGGCAACACTATGAAATTAACTTTAGCCTGTGATCATCGTGTTGTTGACGGAGCTACAGGAGCCCAGTTTTTAAAAACACTTCGTGAATATGTAGAGAATCCATTGACCATGTTGATTTAAGATTCAAAAGGATTTTCTTACCTTTAATTTATGTCAAAAATAATTGTAGTCACAGGGGCAAGTAGGGGTATTGGTAGGTCAATAGTAAAACTTGCAGCATTGAGGGGTTACACTGTATATGCTCTGTCACGTAATATAAAAAAACTTGACTCAACAAACCTTATCTATCCTTTTTCAATTGATATTTCTGATGAAAAATCTGTTTCTGATTTCGCCCTAAAACTTAAAAAAAACAAAGTAATTGTTGATGCATTAATAAATAATGCTGGTACTTTTTTGAACAAACCCTTTTCTAAAACTACAAAAACTGAGTTTGAAGTAATTTATCAAGTAAATCTTTTTGGTTTAGCATCAATTACTAGAATGCTTTTGCCTCTAATTTCAACTAAAGGACATGTGGTGAATATTTCTAGTATGGGTGGGTTAGAGAGAAGTGTAAAATTTCCTGGTCTTTCAGCTTATAGTAGTAGTAAAGCTGCAGTAAATATTTTAACAGAATTGTTGGCAGAAGAATATAAGGAAACTGGCCCAGCTTTTAATTCACTCGCATTAGGTTCAGTACAAACAGAAATGTTAGAAGATGCTTTTCCTGGATTAAAAGCCCCGCTATCTGCTGAACAAATGGCTTCTTATATAATAGAATTTGCAACAACAGGTCAGAATTATTTTAATGGTAAAGTTCTTCCTGTATCGTCTTCAACTCCCTAATATAAATGGAGAAATTATTATCGTTAATTCCTGAAAATTCGAGATTAAAAATTTTAAAAATTTTACGGAATTCAAAAGTATCCATCAAGATAAAAAAAAAGCGACTAACAAAACATGGTGATTTCAGTATTAAACCAAATGGAACTTCATTAATTACAATTAATATTAGTTCAAATCCTTATCGTTTTTTAATTACTTTAATTCATGAATTAGCGCATTTTAGGGTTTATAATTTATATTCTTATAGAGTAAAACCACACGGTTTAGAATGGAAGTCTATTTATCGTGAAATTTTTGAATCTTTTTTAAGTACAGATATTTTCCCAGAACCAATTTGTAGTTTACTTGCTCAACATATGATTAATCCTAAAGCCAGCACAGATCGCGATTTTAAACTAGCTATGGCTTTAAGGGAATATGATTCCCCAAATCAACATATAACTATTTATCATTTAAAAGAAGGCAATCAGTTTGCTTTAGATAATGGCCGTATTTTCACCAAAATAAAAAAACGAAGAAAACTTTTTGAATGCATAGAGAGGGATACAGGAAAAACCTACCTCTTTAATCCTCAATCTGAGGTCAGACCAATTAAAAACTAATTTTTTAAGTACATTTCTCTAACTTTTTTAAAGAGATCCGAAGAATAAACAAAACTTGAAACTGCTGCATTATCTGTATTAAAAATATCTTTTTTAGTTCCTTCCCAAGCTTTAACACCATTTTTTAAAAACACAATTTTCTCACCAATTTCCATAACAGAGTTCATGTCATGGGTGTTAATTACTGTTGTGATGTCATATTCTTTAGTTATTTCTTGAATTAAGTTATCAATTAATATTGCAGTTTTAGGGTCTAGTCCTGAATTGGGTTCATCACAAAATAAATACTTTGGATTCATTACAATAGCGCGAGCAATCGCAACCCTTTTTTTCATACCTCCAGAAATTTCGTCAGGAAATTTTTCATTTGCGTTAACTAAATTCACCCTTTTAATTACTTGATTAGCTCGATCACGAACTTCATCTTCTTCACTATTAGTTAACATTTGCATAGGAAACATTATATTTTGTTCTACAGTCATTGAATCAAAAAGAGCACTACCTTGAAATACCATTCCAATTTCTTGACGGAGAATAGAACGTTCTTTTAAACTCATTGAATCAAATACTTTATTTTCAAATTCAATTTGTCCTTTATCGGTTTTAACTAAACCTAGAAGACATTTTAAAAACACAGTTTTCCCAGATCCGCTTTGGCCAATAATCAAATTAGTTTTTCCTTTATCAAAAATTGTTGATATTCCTTCAAGCACTGGAGTATCGTCAAAAGTCTTACTTATGTTTTTGACTTTTATCATTTATGTAAGTAATAGTTGTGTTATCAGATAGTTTAAAAGTATAATTACAACACTTGTCCACACAAAAGAAATTGTACTTGCTTTTCCAACCTCTAAAGCACCGCCAGTCATGAAGTAGCCATGAAATGAGGGAACTGTTGCTAAAATAAAAGAAAAAAATGCTGTTTTAATAAAGGCGTACGTGACATGAAAAGGAATAAGATCCATTTGGATTCCTTCTATAAATTCTCCACTTGAAGAAAATCCTCCATAAACGCAACCTATATAACCCCCAAAAATACCCAAAAACATTGACGTACATATTACAAGAGGGTATAGGGATAGTGCTATAATTTTTGGAAAAATAAGATAATTGAAAGTATTAATTCCCATTACCTCAAGCGCATCAATTTGTTCCGTAACCCTCATTGTACCAATACTAGAAGTTATGTATGATCCAACTTTTCCAGCCATTATTATTGATATGAAAGTAGGTGCAAATTCTAAAATTACGGATTGACGAGTAGCAAAACCAATAAGATTTTTTGGGAGCAAAGGGTTTTCAAGATTTAGTGCTGTCTGAATTGCAACTACACCTCCAACAAAAAAAGAAATAAAGGAGACAATCCCTAAAGAGCCTATTATTAAAACATCAATATCTTTTAAAATAAGCTGCTTTAGAATTTTCCATTTGGTAAATTTCCCAAAAACACTTTGGAGCATTAAGAAATATTTTCCGATGTTCGCTAGGAATTTCATACACCTCCAAAGGTAGCTATTTTAGGTAAAAAAGACTTTTTTTGAAATTAGATTTTAAATTCTATCGCTAGATTATATATGAAATAGCATTTATATTCATCCCTGCGCCAACTGATGCAAATAAAATTAAGTCTCCTTTTTCTAGTTTATGACCTCCATAATTTTTTTTTCGAACCAAATCAAATAAGGTTGGGACAGTAGCAACTGAACTGTTTCCAAACTCTTGAATATTCATAGGTAAAATATCATCAGGCATAGATTTTTTATAAAGTTTATAAAACCGCCTCACAATAGCGTCATCCATCTTTAAGTTAGCCTGATGGATGAATATTTTTTTTACATCTTTGATTTTTTTACCTGAACTCTCAAGGCAGCTTTGCAGAGCTAAAGGAACTTTATTCAATGCAAATTCATAAACTTTACGGCCATGCATTTTAATATACTTAGTTCCATTGGCTCCCTTATTTGCAGGGCCATAAAAAATAAATTCTGCTTCTCCTTCAGAAGTATATGTGACGGTTTTATGCGATAAAATACCTCCTTTTTGAGACGAGACCTCGATCATAGAAGCTCCGGCTCCATCTGCATAGATCATAGAGTCACGATCAGTGTGATCTAGCACACGTGAAAGAGTATCGGCTCCTAAGACTAAACATTTCTCTGCCATTTTGGATTTTATGAATGCAGTTGCTTGAATGACACCTTCTACCCATCCAGGGCAACCAAAAAGAATATCATACGCAACACAGTCAGGATTTTTAATTTTTAATTTTGCTTTCACTTTTGAAGCTAGACTTGGAAGCGTATCAACTTGGTTTGACCCCGAAGTAATATCTCCAACGTTGTGAGCAACTATAATATAATCGATGTCTTCTTGATTCACACCAGAGTCTTTAATAGCCTTTTTAGCTGCTTCAATAGAAATATCTATAACGGTTTGGTTTTGATTGATATAACGACGTTTTTCAATTCCAGTGATAGCCTTAAATTTTTCTATGATGACTTCATTTGAGTTATCTATAGCGTTGCCATTAGTATCGTAAAACGAATGTTTTTCGAAATTAGAGTTAGATTCAATGTTTACCGGAATACTACTGCCAGTACCTGTAATTCTTATATTCATATATCCTTAAAAATAATTCAATAATAGATTGAATATCAAAAAATAAAAAAAGGGATACGAAGTCTAAAAGTATTAAATCAAGTATTTATTTATAAATATTAAATGAATAAAAACTTATAAATCAACTCTCTAGATAAGATTCTGTAGGACTACAGCTACAAACTAAATTACGATCTCCATAGGCTTCATCAACTCTTCTCACTGATGGCCAAAATTTATTTTTAGAAACAAATTCTAGGGGAAATGCAGCTTTTTGGCGTGAATAGGGTAAATCCCATTTATCGTTTGTAATCATTTCAAGAGTATGAGGAGAATTTTTCAATAAGGCATGATCGTCTTCATTGTCAGAGGCAATCTCCATTCTGATAGATATCATCGCATCACAAAAACGATCCATTTCGTTAATATTTTCACTTTCGGTAGGTTCTATCATCATTGTTCCCGCTACAGGAAATGAAACAGTTGGCGCATGAAAACCATAATCCATTAATCTTTTAGCAATATCGACTACTTCAATGCCGTAATCTTTAAATTTCCTACAGTCAATTATAAGTTCGTGAGCTGAACGTCCATTTTCTCCAGAGTAAAGTATATCAAATGCTCCTTCAAGACGTTTTTGAATATAATTTGCGTTTAAAATGGCTATTTCTGTTACTTTTTTTAAACCTGATCCACCTAACATTTTGATATATCCATATGATATTAAGCATGCTAGAGCAGAACCAAAAGGGGCTCCGGAAATAGATGTAATGGCCTTATTGCCTCCTGTTTTTATAATAGGGTTTCCAGGTAAAAAAGGTGCTAAATGAGACGCTACACAAATTGGTCCTACACCTGGTCCGCCTCCGCCATGAGGTATCGCAAAAGTTTTGTGTAGATTCAGATGGCAAACATCAGCACCAATTGCAGCAGGACTAGTTAAACCAACCTGGGCATTCATGTTTGCCCCATCCATATAAACTTGACCACCGCATTCATGTATAAGTTTGGTAATTTCTCTGATTTTTGTCTCAAAAACACCATGAGTGCTTGGATAGGTTATCATTAATGCTGCAAGCTTTTCTTTATTATTTAATGCTTTTTCATGTATATCATCCCAGTCAATATTTCCTTTATCATCTGTATCTACCACAACAACTTTCATTCCTGCCATTACCGCGGAAGCTGGATTGGTTCCGTGGGCAGAGGCAGGAATTAAACAAATATTACGCTCAGAATCCTTATTAATTTTATGAAATGCTCTAATCACCATAAGACCAGTATATTCACCCTGAGCTCCAGAATTAGGTTGTAAAGATGTAGCTGCAAAGCCAGTAATCTGATTAAGTTGATTTGTAAGTTCGGATAGAACTATATTATAACCTTTTACTTGTTCCTCAGGGACAAATGGATGTATGTTTCCCCAATTTGGATCACTAAGAGGTAGCATTTCAGAAGCAGCATTCAATTTCATGGTACATGAACCAAGAGAAATCATAGAATGATTTAGGGCTAAGTCCTTTCTTTCTAATGTTTTAATATATCGCATTAAAGCTGTTTCAGAATGAAATGAATTAAAAATCTTATGAGATAGGTAAATACTTTTTCTAATCAGATTTTCTGGAATTTTATGGCCCTTAAAGGACAGATTTTTTATGTTTTTTTTAGTGTATGATTCAAATATTGCTGAAATCTTCAAAATATCTTTATCGGAAGTAGTCTCATTTATAGAAATACAAACAGTTTCCTTGTCTGGATAATAAAAATTAATTTCATTAGCTTCAGCAAGAGTTTTTATAGGATCTGAAGGAATCTTAATTTGGAGTGTATCGAAAAAGTATTCATTTTTTTGTTTTAAATCCAGTGATTTGATATTATCAGAAAGTTTAGACGCTTTTTTATGAATTTTTTCAGCAATATTTTTAAGTCCATCGGGGCCATGGTAAACTGCATACATTCCAGCCATTACGGCGAGCAATACTTGTGCAGTACATATATTTGATGTTGCGCGATCCCTTTTTATATGTTGCTCCCTTGTTTGTAAAGCCATTCGAAGAGCCGGACTTCCCTTTTGATCCTGAGTTTGTCCAATTATTCTGCCAGGAATATTTCTTTTATAATGTCCACGAGTAGCAAAAAATGCGGCATGGGGTCCACCATAACCAAGTGGAATTCCGAACCTTTGAGTAGTACCTACAACAACATCTGCACCCAGCTTACCTGGGCTTTCAAGGAGAACTAAACTCATAATGTCAGCTGCTACAACAGAGCAGACACCTTGTTTTTTTGCTTTTTCAATCCAAACATCTAAGTTTGGAATATTCCCTTTTTTTCCTGGATACTGAAAAATAGCACCAAAAAACGTGGAAGTATATTCAAAATTATCTGGATTTCCAGTCACAATATTAATTCCTAATGGATCTGCGCGAGTGTTAAGTAAAGAAAGCGTTTGGGGCAAGATGTTTTCGTCTACAAAAAACTGATATGCATTATTGTTTTTTTGTTCTTTTGTTTGGGATCCGAATAACATAGTCATAGCCTCTGAGGCAGATGTACTTTCATCTAACAAAGACGCATTTGCAAGTTCCATACCGGTTAAATCACACACCATCGTTTGAAAGTTAAACAAAGCTTCAAGCCTTCCTTGTGCTATTTCAGCCTGATAAGGTGTGTATGCTGTATACCATCCAGGATTTTCTAGTATATTTCTCTGAATCACTGCCGGAACGACAGATGGATGATAACCTAAACCAATAAAAGTTTCAAAAACTTTATTTTTTTTCCCAAGTAAATTTATGTGTTTAGCAAATTCATATTCACTAATTCCTTCTGGAAGTTGTAATGGATTTTTTAACCTGATCCCTTTCGGAATTGTTTCCTCAAGTAATTGAGAAATTGAATTAACGCCAACTTTAGCCAACATTTTTTTGATCTCCTCTTCATTTGGTCCTAGATGTCTTTCTATAAACATATCGGTTCTCATATTCATTTCTTTAAATTCAAAAATACATTTTAGTTTTGAATTTTTTAGCCCGGTTTTTTGTATTTAAAAATAACTTATAAAAAATATAAGTTCTTGTAATAAACTTTCGATATTTACATGTGAAAAAAATATTTTTTATTTTTTTTGATTTTTACATAAAAGCAAGTATTCACGTGGCTTTATCTGTAGTATCATTAGCTCTAATTTCTATAAAGCTGTGTCAAAATCCAATATCAATAAAAATGTTAATATTTATTTTCAACAGCGCTTTATTTGCATATAATTTTGTTAAATATTTCCCTGTTATCTGGAAAAATAAAATACATAATTTTCCACACCTAATTTTTTATTTGTCTTTGTTTAATTTATTTTTTGGGATTTATTTTTATCAATATTTGCCTTTATTAGCAAAAATTATTGTTTTAGTTGGAGGAATTTTAGTATTTCTTTATGCTTTACCACTAAATCATAGCATGAAAAATTTAAGAAATGCTAAGGGATGGAAAGTATATTTAGTAATTATTACTTGGATATTACTTACAGTAGTAATCCCATTTTCATCATCCCTGATTTTTGAAATCAAACTCTTTATTAAACTTTTATTGATTCAAGGTATCTATGTTTTTGTTGCGATATTGCCTTTTGAAATTCGAGATTTAAATTACGATTCTAAAAACCTTAATACACTGCCTCAACAATTAGGATTGGTTAAGGTCAAGTTTTTAGGATATTATCTATTGTGTATTAATCTTATTATTACAATTTTAGGTTTTGGATTTTTATCGCCTATTGCTTTAAGTTCATTTTTAAGTTTTATCATTTTGGGTTTTTTATTGAATCGATCCCATCCAAAAAAATCAAAATACTTAAGTAGTTTTTGGGTAGAGGCTGTTCCTATTTTTTGGGCTGGTACCTTTTATTTATTTTCATAAATTTAAGCTTATTTTAAACTAAAATTAATCTAATGAGAAAATTAGCTTTACTTATCTTATTTATTGCATGTTTTGATAATCAATCTCAGATACAATTATTAGAAAAAAGACAATTTAAAGTTTTGATGGAAGATGATGTTCAATTAATAGATGTTAGAACTTCAGAAGAATTCTCTAGTGGGTCAATAGAAGGAGCACAAAACATTGATTATAACTCTGAACATTTTATTGATAAAATTTCAAAATTAGATAGGGATAGGCCAGTTCTTGTTTACTGTGCAATGGGAGGGAGAAGCTCAAAAGCTTCAAAAGTTTTTAAATCTCAAGGATTCAAAAAAATATATGATTTAAAAGGGGGATATTCTTCTTGGTAACCTTTTCAAATTAATCCAGACCTACGAAGTAAAGCAGAACTGTTAGGTTTTTTACCTCTAAAATTTTTATATAAAACCATTGGATGTTCGGTACCACCTTTAGATAAGATATTTTCAAAAAAACTTTTAGCTGTATCAGAATCAAAAATCCCATTTTTTGAAAAAAGTTCAAATGCATCTGCATCTAGAACTTCAGCCCATTTATAACTGTAATAACCCGCAGAATAGCCCCCTTGAAATATATGTGAAAAGCTTGTACTCATGCAGTTTTCCGGAATGTCTTTTGTAAATTGCAAGTTTTTAATTTTAGTTTTTTCGTGTTTTTTCACATCTTTTATTTTTGAAGCGCTGGAGTTGTGATAAGATAGATCAAGGTAGCTAAAACTTAACTGCCTTAGAGTTTGAAGACCTTGCTGAAAATACGCTGCTTTTTTTATTTTTTTTATTAAATCTTGAGGTATTAAATCTTGATTTTTAAAATGTTTTGCAAAAAGATTTAAGGCTTCAGTTTCATAACACCAATTTTCCATGATTTGACTTGGAAGCTCGACAAAATCCCAATATACATTTGTTCCACTTAATGCACCATAATTAGTATTAGCAGATATTCCATGTAAGGCATGTCCAAACTCATGAAATAATGTTCTTACATCCTGAAAAGTTAATAGGGAGGGCAAATTACTTGTCGGTCTTGGGAAATTACAAACTATTGAAATATGTGGACGTTGATTTCTTTTTTGAGATCTATAACTTGTCATCCAAGCCCCACTTCTTTTTCCTGTTCTAGGGAAAAAATCAGTATACAGTAATGCATAAAAGTCATTGTTTTTGTATACTTCATAAACTTTAACTTCCTTGTGATATCTATCTAATTTGGTGTTTTCTATAAATCTCATTCCGTATAGCCTATTTGCAATTTCAAATAAGCCACTTAAAACATTATCTAATTGAAAATATGGTTTAAGCTCTTCTTCATTTAAATCAAACTCTACTTCTTTTAGTTTTTCAGAAACAAAAGCAAAATCCCATTTTTCTATCTTTTCAATATTTAAATATTCTTTAGCAAAAGCTTGCATTGAAGCCCATTCTTTTTTTGCAAATGGTTTAGATTTTTTAGTTAAATCATCAAGAAAGTTTTGAACGTTTTCTTCCGATTCAGCCATTCTTTCTTCCAAGACAAAATTTGCATGGGAACTATACCCTAAAAGGGATGCTCTTTTTTGTCTTAATTCAATAATTTGTAAAATGATATTTGTGTTGTTGTTTTCATTTTCTCGAAAACCTCTATTTGAAAATGCAAGATTTATTTCTTTTCTTAATTTTCGATCATCAGCATAAGTTATAAATGGAACATAGCTGGGGTAGTCTAAGGTAAAAATCCACCCTTTTTTATTTTCATTTTTAGCA